>USFC01000107.1 GCA_900553865.1 uncultured Clostridium sp. | reverse complement strand
CCCCCATGTTGCCATCCTTAACATCCGGGTGTAGAGAGCCGGTACATCCGGGTGTTAAGGATGGCAACATGGGGATGTCCGGCAACTAAAGTCCCTTATCTGACAATAAAAACTACCCGGTTTTACCTATTTTATAGCCGTTTTTTGCATAAAATAATCGAGTGATTTGCAGGGATGGGGTTCACGAATCAACTACTGTACCAGCAAAAAAAATAGGCTTTTTTCTTATAAATCGAAGTAAATAAATAAAATGATTAAAACATTTTATTGGAAATAAATCATTTTTTTCCCGAAAACAAGTATATTCGAATCCATAACTAAAGGGAAGAGAAATGAATAAGTTTTTACTACATATTACATCGCTTGTTGCCCTCGTTTTGTTCCTGACCATGGGTGCTTGCAATAATACCCCAAAGACTCCAATACTACTTGAAGCGGAGAAAACCATCGAAAAACAACCGGACAGCGCCTTAAACTACTTAGGGCGTGTAAATTCCGATTTACAAGATGCTCTACAGGCACAAGAATATTACTTAAAGGCTTTGGAGATAGGCGAAGATTCAAAAGATTATACTCTCCTGATTAACATTTATAACAACTTAGGTACTTTATATGCTCACCAGGATATCAACGACATGGCGTTACCCATGTATAAAAAGGCCCTGTCATATTTGGAGTTAGAGCCCGATTCGGTAAAAACTGCTTTTGCCCTAAGAAACATTGCACGTATATATTCCTTGACACAAAAGCCAGATAGTTCAATAATATATTATAAACGTGCAATTTCATACTCTGCAATAAAAAACAGAGCCTCTATCCTTACCGATTTAGGGAATCTATATCTCAGTCTTAAAGACTATAAAAAAGCATATCAATGCATAGAAAAAGCAAAGCCTTTAATCGGTAATGAAAAAACACTCTATTCCTTATATTTGTCAAAAGGAGAACTGCACATTGCCACCAACCAGTTAGATTCTGCTAAATTTTATCTTAATCATTGTGTAAAGAGTTCCAATATTCATACACGTGCTGGTAGTTTGTACCACTTGGCTCAAATAGCTCAGAAAGAAAAAAACATCAACGATCTCATCAAATATTCCAATCTATATGAACAAACACGCAATTCCATAGTAGATAGTTTACATTTTGAAAATACGCGTCTAACACAAAGTATGTTTAACTACCAAAGGATTGTTAATGAAAAAAATAAATACGAAAAAGAAGCAACCCAAAGAATGATTTTGATATATCAAGTGATTATCGTTTTCAGTATCATCTTTATTTTAAGTTTCATATTTTTCAAAAAAGAACAAAATAGAAAAAAGAGATTTGCCCATTTAAAAGAAGAGCAATACAAACGCAGTCAACAATACATAGAAGACAATGAAAAACAAATTTCTCAATTAACAGAAATGCTCCGATCTAAACAAGAAGAAATGGGTGAAGTCGAAAAGAAACTATATGAAGCGAGAAAATTAATGCTTGAAATGGAAAACAGGCAAATTTTCGAAAAACAGGGAACATTTCTTTTGTTGGATAAAGATTTTCATAACTCATCTTTATATATTAGGATTCATAGGGAGAATGACATACAACTTGGTCCAAATGAATGGGAAGAACTACATCAATTGATTGATGCAACATATCCAGATTTCACCAATCGACTTATAAAACTTTACCCACAAATCTCCATAGAAGAAATACATATTTGTTATTTAGTAAAGATGCAATTACCCATAAAAAAGATAGCCTTCATTATGCATATCACAAGTTCAGGGGTGTCTCAATGTCGCAGAAGATTATATAAAAAGTTCACAGGAGAGCCTCAAAACACAGAAAAGTTCGACAAATTCATATCTGATTTCTAAGGAAGTACAACTTGTCACATTTTTGTCAACAAAAATATGTGCTTAATAATGAAGAGAAATTTACCTTTGCCGATCACTAAAACAAATCTTATTTTAATTAATATACAAGAACAGTCCCGGGCGGTGATTTAACCAAGCCTAATATCTCGATCTCCTTTTCCGCCGCCTTTGGGACCGTTCTTTATCTCTTCT
>USFC01000106.1 GCA_900553865.1 uncultured Clostridium sp. | reverse complement strand
AATGAACTCTTTCCACAAATTTCTCAATAATTTCTAACTCACTTACTCTCTAATAGCGCTTTTTTTCAAATTAATATGTTTTTATTTGAACTTGTACTTTATGTAAAGGACAAAAGTGACCCGTCCCCAAATGTCTCACTTTATATGTAAACTGGAAGCAGAGGTCAGAAGCCAGAAATCTGATTTCTGTGTCCGAAGGTAAAAAATAACAACATACAGTAGATAGGGTGGATTTAACAGGTCTACTCTATTTTTGTGCCAGTGTTCTTTTATATTTACACATTAGATAATACACTATTGTGCTAAATCTCTATATTGAATTGTTATCATTCATTTCCAAACCTCAGAATTCCGACATCCAACATCAGACATCTGACCTCAGTCTAAAACGTCTTGACCAAAATAGTTCCGCTATTAGTTTGGGTAATTTTTTAACAAACTCTTGTATTTTATGCTATTTTACGATAAAATAAGTAAAAACAAATGAGAAATACAAAATAAAATAAAAAAATATATCACAAGTTGTAAAAAACTTTTTTAATTTTCGGCACTAAAACGACAAATAATTAAAAATATTTGTACTAAAATAGGACAAGAAAAGTAAAAGAATAATTAAAAAAGTATGAGGTGGTAAAGGATGTTTCAAAATATAGCAAAGGATTTTGAAGAAGCACAAAATTCTTATGAGGATGTTGATTTAAATAAAAAAGAAAGAATAAAAGAAGTAATAAAAAAATGTATATCTAAAAAAATGTTAATAATGTATGCAGTGTCATTTTTGCTTTCTTGTGTTAGCTTTAACATAAATAAAGAACTAGCACCATTTGGAATAGCAGCTTTAGTTGCACTTTTAAGCAACTGCATTCCAATAGGAATAGCTAGCATATTTACAATAGCTGGTACAAGCCTTGCATTTGGCGGAACTGCAGTGCTTAATCTGCTATTAACACTATTTTTAGTATTTTTTAGCATTTTAATAAAATCTCCAAAATATGAAGAAGAAAAAGGCGAAAAAAGAAAATTAGGAATGCGCCTATTTGCAAGCACTTTAGTAGTTCAATTAGTACCATTATTTTTCAAAGAAATAATAATTTATGATATTTTATTTGCAGTGATATACAGCATAGCAGCCTACATTTTTTATAAAATATTTTCAAATAGTATAGGAATACTTATAAATGCAGGCGAGAGGCGAGCATATTCAATAGAAGAAGTTATGGGAGCAAGTGTAACTTTAGCAATTTGCGTATGTGCAATAGGAAATGTAAATGTATTTGGCTTTAGTGTAAGAAATATATTGTGTATACTAATAGTACTAATAATGGGTTGGAAAAATGGAGTTTTAGTAGGAGCGACTTCAGGAGTTACAATAGGAAGCATAGTTGGAATTATTGGAGGCGGAGAGCCAATAGTAATTGCTACATATGCACTTTCAGGAATGCTCGCAGGAATATTTAATCATTTAGGCAAAGTGGGAGTAGTAATAGGCTTTATATTAGGAAATATACTTCTTTCTTATGTTTCAAATGGAAATGTAACAAACATAATATCAATTCAAGAAATATTAATAGCATTTTTAGGATTGCTTGCTGTGCCTAAGAGTGTAAAAATAGACATAGAAGATTTATACGGAAATGTAAAATTGTTGGCAGATGGCTCAGAAAAAACTTTAGAAGAAAATAAAGAAAAAGTGTATAAATTAAATAATATGTCAGCAACCTTATATGAAATGGCAAAAACATACAAAGAAGCAGCAGCTACAATAGTAGATGAAGAAGAACTGAAAAAACAAGAAGAGTCTATCGAAAGGCTTAAGGCTTATGGTCGTGAAAAACATCTTAAAAGAGCTAGAAGTAAGGAAAAGGCTCTTGATAAGGTTGATGTTCTTGACAGACCTGAGTTATATAGAAAAAAAGCGAAAATATCTTTCGACCCAGCTGTTGTCAGCGGTAATGATGTAATGCAAGTTATAGATATTTCTATGGGATATGACGATAGAATATTATTCAAAGGCTTGAATTTCGAGATATATCGTGGAGAAAAAGTCGCTCTAATCGGGCCAAATGGAATAGGTAAATCGACTTTAATTTTACAATTA
>USFC01000105.1 GCA_900553865.1 uncultured Clostridium sp. | reverse complement strand
AATATTTCACTTAATATTAAATAATCTATTTCATTTTTTTCTTCCATTATTTCAAAAATACCTTCTTGATATGGTATGTCTTGTCCTAAAATTTCAAATTCTTTTTCATTTTTTAAATTTTCGTTTAATATTTGATTGCCTAATGCAGTTACTATTTTTTTCATATTTTTCTCCTTTCTTTTGTATTTTCTTAATTATTCAATTATTTTTCTTTCTTCTTCCGAAGCTTCTACTTTTGTTAAAATATGACTTTCTCCTACAAACATTAAGCACTCTCCTCTTTTTAATGACCTAATTTCTATTTTTTCTTTTTCTGTTAAATTAGTATAATTACTTAATATTTTTATATTGTCTTCTTCTAGTGAAAAAAATGTTTTTATTTCTGAATTATTTAATATGCTTTTTCCATATGTTCCATTTTCTAAGCTAAATAAATCTGAAACGTCTTGTGTTATTGCAACTCCACTTCCTCCATATTTTCGAATTGTTTTAAATATTTTATAAATAAAACTTGCCACTTCTTTATTTGATGTAACTCCTATTAATCTCCATATTTCATCTAAATAAATTGCTTTTTTTACTTTTCTATCTTTTTTTATCTTGTCCCAAAATAATTCTGTAAATAAATACATCCCATATTTTAAATTTTCTTCTCCTAATTCATAAATATCTGCTACTATTAATTTATTATTTAATTCTACATTTGTATAATTATTAAAAAAACTTAATGAACCTTTTACAAATGGTGTTAATTTTATTTTAAATTTTTGTGTATTTACATCTTTTGCAAGCACATTATAAAAATCTTCTAATTTGGGCATTTCTTTTAATTTTTTAAAAATTGGTTTTATATTTATTTTATTATTTTCTTTTTTATATAATGAATTATCATCAAATGTAATTCCTTTTTCTTTATACACTTCTATTAATTTTTCTTCTATTATCGCTTTTTCTTCTTCGTTTAAATTTCCAAAAATTAAATTAAAAAATCCAATTAATTTACTTATTTTTGTTGCTAAATATCCGCCTTCACCTTCTTCTAAACTTTCCTCTCTTATATCCATAATATTTATATATGTATTTGAATTAGGTCCAATTTTTAATAATGTTCCATCCACATTTTCACATAATTTTGTGTATTCTCTTTCTGGGTCTATAATATATTGTTCTATTCCTAATATTCTAAATCGTAATGCTAATAATTTAATATAAAAAGATTTTCCAGCTCCACTACTTCCAAAAATACACATATTAGCATTTTTATATTTATTTGTGTTATATCTATCTACAAATATTAAAGAATTATTATAAATGTTTGTCCCTATAAAAATTCCATGCTCATCAAATATGGTGGAGGAAATAAATGGATATGTACACACTAAACTTGAAGTTAATACATTTCTTTTAGCAATATCTTTTATTTCTTTTTCATTTTCCATTATTGGAAGGCATGCTTTAAATGCTTGCTCTTGCCTGAAATATGCCCTTCTTGGTTGCATTCCTTTTGCACTTAATATGCCTTCTATTTTATTTAATAAATATTCTAATTCTTTTTTATCTTTAGAATATATATTTAAATAAATATATAAAAAATAAATATCTTCATTATTTAATTGAATTTCTTTTCTAATATATTTTGCGTCTTTATATGTAAATGCTGCTATTTCTATATCTTCTCTATTTTCATTTTGACTTTTTAAATCTGCACCTACATTGCCTATATGATAAGTTAAATCTTTTACTATTTTATATGGATTTTGTTTTTCATAAAAAATGGAAATATTCATATTTATATTTGAATCTAAAATAGTTTTTAATAATAAATCGTTTTGTTCATGATAATAATTTGTAATGATTAAATTTGAATAAAATAAATTATCTATTTCTATATATTTAGGGTTACTTAAATTTATATAACTTGGACTTAATAAATCTTTTGTTGTAAATATTCCCTCTAATTTTGTATTTTTATTTTCTTTTTTTGGCATTTTATTTTTTATTTTTTTTAATTTATTTTTTTTTTGATATGGAGTCTCGCTCTGTCACCCAGGCTGGAGTGCAGTGGCGTGATCTTGGCTCACTGCAACCTCCCCCTCCCAGGCAGGTTCAAGCGAT
>USFC01000104.1 GCA_900553865.1 uncultured Clostridium sp. | reverse complement strand
TAAATTTTTAAATTTTAATATTTTTATTTTATAATTATTTTTTACTTACAATAATTTTACATTTATATAAAGAAAGGTCTGATATATTTTATGAAATTTATTTTTCCTCAAAATTATTCTTTTAGTACAAAACTTTTTGGATTAATTGATTATCAAACTGCAATATTTAATTTTGTTTGTTGGGTTGTTTTATTTTTTGTTACCTCTTTATTAAAGCTTTCTCTTTTTACTAAAATTATTGTTTTTATTATTATATGTTTTCCTATTTTATTAATTTCTATTTTTGGCTTTCATCAAGAAAATCTTATTTATGTTTTTAAATATTTATTTACTTTTTTGAAAAAACCTAAAATTTATTTATATAAAAAGCTTTAATTTGTTTTTACATATTTTTTCATCAAAAATTGACTTGTGTTTTTATTTTTTGCGTGATATAATTTTTGAAGCTATTTAGAAAGGAGTTTTATATATGAAATTAGAACAAAACGATTCACCTATGTTATTTTCAAATACTGAATTACCAGATATATTTTTTACTGAGTATTTATCTCAAACTAAAGGTGATTATATAAAAGTATATTTATATATTATTTTCCTATCTAAATACGGAAAAGATGTAAAAATAACTGATTTATCTAAAAAATTAGAGTTAGATTTTAAAGTTATTCAAGATGCTATTAAATATTGGGAAGATTTAGGCGTTCTTACGAAAAAGAACACTGGTTATATAATAAATAATTTGCAAGAAATAGAACTTCATAAATTGTATAAACCTAAGGTTGCATTATCTGCTGAAGCTCAAAAGCAAACTGCCCAAAATCAACGCAGAGCTCAGGCAATAGAAAATATTAATAACGAATTTTTTCAAGGCATCATGTCACCTTCTTGGTATAGTGATATTGAGCTTTGGTTTAAAAAGTATAACTTTGATGAAGAAGTTATGATTGCTTTATTTAGATATTGTTTTAACCGTTCTGCCCTACATAGAAATTATATTCAAGCTGTTGCAGATGCATGGTTTAATAATAATATTCAAAACTTTAATGATTTAGATAATTATTATGCAAAACAAGAGAAGCTAAATATTTTGTATAAGTCTATTTCAAAAAAATTAGGATTTAATAGACAATTAACTCAATATGAACAAGCATATGTACAAAAATGGTCTATTGAATATGGTTTCTCTATAGAAATTATAGAGATTGCTTTAAAGAAAACTACTTCTAAAGTAAACCCTAATTTTGACTATTTAGATAAACTTTTAACTGATTGGCATGATAGGAATTTTAAAACAACTGCAGAAGTTGAAACTTTCTTATCACAATTAAAGCAAAAGAAGAAAAATGTTAAAGATTTAGAGAAAAAGACTGGCTACCAAAATTATGAACAAAGAAAATATGATAATTTGGATAGCTTATATGCTAATTTCAATTTATAAAAGAAAGGAATTAATTACATAGATTGATTTTCTATGTAATTAATTGTATAAAAATTATTATGGGTGCTTCAAATTTAAAATTACTACTAACCGAATATGAAAAAAAGAGGCTACAGGCTATTTATGATGCTGAACAAAGAAAAATAGATTTATATAAAAAAGAACCTAAACTTCAACAATTAGATGATGAATTAAGCAAAACAGCTATTTCTATTTCTAAACAAATTCTTTTATCTAAGGATTCTAATTTATTAAAAGATTTAAATTTAAAAATAGAAAGTTTAAAAATAGAAAAGCAAAATATTTTATTATCTTTAGGTTTAGATGATTCTTTTTTAAAGCCAAAATTTGAATGTTCAGATTGTAATGACACAGGTTATATTACAAATAATTATTCTACTACGATGTGTCATTGTTTAAAGCAGAAATTATTTAATTTAGAATATAATAAATCTAATTTGTCTAATTTAGAAAAAGATAATTTTAATAATTTTTCTTTTGATTTATATTCAAATGAGGTAAATCAAGAAAAATATCATTCACCTTTATCTCCTAGAAAAAATATAGAAATTATAGTTAAATTAGCTCATGATTTTATAGATAATTTCGAAAATTCTGAGCAAAAAAACTTATTATTTTCTGGGAACACAGGTCTTGGTAAATCATTTTTATCTACTTGCATAGCTGGTGAGTTA
>USFC01000103.1 GCA_900553865.1 uncultured Clostridium sp. | reverse complement strand
TCTGCGCTACTTAGCTTGAACGAGCATTTTTTGAAAATTCATATGTTTTTATTATTATAAAATCAAAATGTTATTCCCTAATAATTTACTTAAATTTTAATAAAATATTTCAATAATCATTGACTTTTTTTACATAGTTATATATTATTAATATGTAAAAAAAATGGAGGTAATATTAGTGGGAAAAGTAATATCAATAGCAAATCAAAAAGGTGGGGTTGGAAAAACTACAACAGCAGTAAATTTAAGTACAATATTAGCAAAAAAAGGTAAAAAAGTTTTAATGATAGACACAGACCCACAAGGAAATGGAACGAGTGGGTTAGGAATAGACAAAAATGTTAACTTTTCAGTATATGATGTAATTATAAATGATATTGAAATAGAAAATACAGTACAAGCCACAATGATAAAAAATTTAGATGTGTGTCCTTCAAATATAAACTTAGCAGGAGCAGAAGTAGAGCTTGTTTCAATGATGTCTAGGGAGTACAGATTAAAAGAAAAAATAGATAACCAAAAAGACAAGTACGATTTTATTATAATAGATTGTCCACCATCTTTAGGGTTAATTACATTAAATGCATTTACAGCTTCAGATAGTGTATTAATTCCTGTACAATGCGAGTATTATGCATTAGAGGGATTAGGTCAACTTATTAATACTATAAATTTGGTAAAAAAACATTTAAATAAGGACTTGGAAATAGAAGGAGCATTACTTACAATGTTTGACATTAGGACAAACTTATCTAACCAAGTAGTAAAAGAAGTAAGCAAATATTTTGAAAATAAAGTTTATAAAACAGTAATACCAAGAAATGTAAGGCTTAGCGAGGCTCCAAGTTATGGAATGCCAATTACTGTATATGACCCAAGGTCAAAAGGAGCAAAAGCTTATGAAAAGTTTGCAAAAGAGCTTTTAAAGAAAAATGAAGATTGGCAAAAGAAAAGTAGATAGGGGGAATAAAAAATGGCTAAAAATACAGGTTTAGGTAAAGGATTAAATGCATTATTTAATGAAGAAAAAATAATAAAAGAAGTAGAAAAAACAGTAGAAAAAGATGGAGAAA
Source organism: uncultured Clostridium sp. (assembly GCA_900553865.1). Lineage (GTDB taxonomy): Bacteria > Bacillota > Clostridia > TANB77 > CAG-508 > UMGS1663. The sequence goes on along the minus strand of USFC01000103.1, from coordinate 1,078 downwards.
AAATCCAACAAATAAAAATAGTAGATATAGAACCAAATAGAAATCAACCAAGAAGAAAGTTTGACATGGAATCTATAGAAGAGCTTGCTGAATCAATAAAAATATATGGTGTAATTCAACCTATAATTGTTAATCCAAAAGATGGATATTATGAAATAGTTGCAGGAGAAAGAAGATGGAGAGCTTCTAAAAAGGCTGGTTTAACAGAAATTCCATGTATAGTAAGAAATGATGACGAAAGAAAATCAAAAGAAATAGCATTAATTGAAAATATACAAAGGGAAGACTTAAACCCGATAGAAAAAGCAAGAGGATTTAAACAATTAATAGATGAATATGGCTTAAAACAACAAGAATTAGCAGATATAATGGGAATGAATAGATGTACAGTTACAAACTGTTTACGTATTTTAAATTTAGACCCTAGAGTTATAGATTTAGCAATGGACGGAAAATTAACAGAAGGACATTGTCGTTCATTGCTTGGTTTTGAAGATCCAGAGCAACAATATCAAATGGCATTAAAAATAGTAGAAACAGGGCAAACAGTTAGAGATATAGAAAGAAGCTTAAAAAACAAAAAGAATGTAAGCAAAAATTCAAAAGAAGACAGAAAAAAATATGAGGCAATATATAGAGATATAGAAGATAGATTTCAAGGCTTTTTTGGTACAAAAGTAAAATTAGATGCAGGGATAAGAAGTGGAAAAATAATTATTAAATATTCATCAAATGATGACCTAGAAAGAATACTTGATTTAATAAATAGATAATTGTATAAAGAGCTTAAAGTAAAATTGGAACAAAGCTTTACTTTAAGCCTTTTTTGTGGGAAATTTCTGAAAAAATTTAAAATTTGTATTGACAAAGTGAACGCAAGTATGTTAATATATACCTGTTACCAAGTGAGGTAACAATGTGCAGAGGTGGTCGAGTTGGTTTATGGCACCAGTCTTGAAAATTGGCGTGCGTTTGTAGCGTACCGTGGGTTCGAATCCCACCCTCTGCGCCATTTTTTTATTAAATGAATATAAAAAGTAAATGGAGGCTTACCCAAGTGGCTGAAGGGGACAGTTTG
>USFC01000102.1 GCA_900553865.1 uncultured Clostridium sp. | reverse complement strand
AAAAAATAGAACAATAAATATTAATTAACAAAAATAATAATTAATTATCATTAAAATCATTTTTAAAATAAGGAATTAGATTTAGTTTTTCAGGTTTCAAAATTTTATTTCCATCAGATAAAAAAGATAAACAAGAAAAAGTTTCTAAGCCTTGAGTAAAAAAATTAGTGTCAAAAATAAAATCAGTTTGAAAATAGGAATTATAAGATTCAGAAAGGTTAGAATCTTTAGATTGAAACTTATTAAAAAAATAATTAAATTTAGTTTCCTTTGCATTTTCAGAAATTGTTTTTGAAAATTTTTCTTTTTCTTCCTTACCAATTTGTTTTTGAGCATCTTCAACAGTAAAAATATCATCAGTCCTAAACCATAATTTATTTACTAAATTTTGTACAATAACCTTTACAGAAGAAGAATTATTTAAAGTGTTAAGTAGAGAAGTATAACTTTGAGTTGCAACAATATTAATACATTTAGCTTCTCTACTTTGACTAAAAAATGATGCATCAGAAAGGGTAACATATTCGTGATATTCATCACTGATAAAACAAACACTTCTTTTTTTCTCAAGATTTGAACAATTAGCCAACCTATTTAATACTTCAGTTTGAAAATCAAGTTTTAAATAAGCAGCAATAGTTTTAGATAAATTTTTATATTCTGCAATATTTAAATTAAGGACAACAATTTTACCTTTATTTAAAACATCTTTAAATCCATGAAAATTAATTTCAGATTTAGAAGGGCAAAATACTTTTTTTACTTGATAATCAGAAAGGAATAAATTAGTTATTCTAGTTATTTCAGACTTTAAAATAGATTTAGTTCTTTCATCTAAAATAGAATATTCTTTTTCAAAAAAATTTAAAGCAGATAATAAATTATAACAATCCTCTTTAGAAAAAGAATTATTTAAAAAACGATTTCTTAAAACTTCAATTTTTTGTTCATAATAATTAGGAATAATAACCAAATTATGAAGTTCTTCAAAAGTAACATAACTGTTATTATAAAGTCTGCAAAGTTTAATACATTCACTTAAAATTTGCTCTACTTTATCAAGCCAAAAAGCTTCAGTTTGATTAGGAGAAAATAAAAGTAAAATACTTTTTAATCGATTAGCTAAAACAGTAGGTTTTAAATTAGGTTTATCAAGAGGATTATATCTAACTTTTCCACTTAAATCTAAAACAATTAAATCATTTTCTCTTTCACAACTTTGAGCAAATTTTTTTACTTGCAAATAGTAATTACCTTTTACATCTAAAATAAGCATACCTAATTTTTCTTTAGTGTTGTAACTTTTGTATTCCATTAATTGTTTTGTAAAAGGATACATGGCAGAAGAAGTTTTGCCAGTGCCGATAGTTCCTGTTATTAAAATATTTTGGTACAAACTTTTTTCCGGAATATAAATTAAATTCCCAAATTCAGTAAATCCAATTTTCAAAGAAAAAGGTGGAAAAGTGTTATAAGTTTGAATTTTTTTATTATTCCTTTGTTTTTTTACAAATATTTTAGAAAAAACAAAATAAAAAATAAAATATTGAGCAATAATATAAAATAAAATAGAAGAATATTTTATTATGTTCCATATGTACGGTTGCTCTTCACAAATATTAAATGGGTGAACAGCAAATGAAACAATAATATTATTAGAAAAATATATGGAAGAAAAAACAGTTCTTCCTGTAAAAGTAGAAGGCGTTGTAAATGGCGGAGTAATCGTGATGATCGAAGGACTGCGTGGATTTGTTCCTGCTTCTAAACTTTCCCTTTCCTATATCGAAGATCTGGAAACTTATCTTCTGAAAGAAATAGAAGTACAGGTAATTGACGCTGACCAGGCAAATAACCGTCTCGTCCTTTCCGCAAGAGAACTTTTAAAAGAAAAAGAAAAGAAAGCGCGGGAAGATCAGATTGCCAACCTGAAAATCGGAGAAGTTTTAGAAGGAACAGTCGAGACTTTACAAAATTACGGCGCGTTCATCAAACTTGACAACGGTCTGTCCGGTCTTGTACACGTTTCACAGATTTCACAAAAGCGTGTAAAATTGCCTTCCGATGTTTTAAATGCCGGAGACAAAGTCACTGTAAAAGTAATCGGAATCAAAGACGGAAAAATAAGCCTTAGTATGAAAGCGCTTGAAGAAGTAAAAGAAGAACCGACAGAAAAAGTTGTTATCCCGAAAAGTGA
>USFC01000101.1 GCA_900553865.1 uncultured Clostridium sp. | reverse complement strand
AAAATAAAAAAATTAAGAAGAATAGCGGAACTAAAAGAAAAAGCAATAAGAGATGCAGAAAATGGATTAAGGCATGCAAAAGAAGATGGAATAAATATAGGATTAGAAAAAGGCAAAAAATTGGGTTTGGAACAGGGCAAAAAGTTAGGATTAGAAGAAGGTAGAGCAATTGGAGAAAAAAGCAAACAGATAGAAATTGCAAGAAATTTATTACAAGAGGGGATGAGCATAGAAAAAGTTTCAACAATAGTTGGATTATCAAAGGAAGAAATAGAAAAATAAAATATATAATTATGGAAGAGTTGTTAAGCAAGATAGATAATAAAAAGAAAATTTGTGTTGACAAAACAAAACATATGTTTTATAATACCTGTAGGTGTTAAATATGAAAAGAAAAATACTACATGTAGATGTAAATAATGCATTTTTGTCATGGACAGCATTAGAAAGGTTAAAAAAAGGAGAAACATTAGACATAAGAACTATTCCAGCAATAATAGGAGGAGATGAAGCTCAAAGAAAAGGAGTAGTTTTAGCTAAAAGTAATATTGCCAAACAATTTGGAATTCAAACAGGAGAACCAATATTTTTTGCACGTAAAAAATGTCCTAATATACAAATATATCAGGGAGATTTTAGTGTATATAGAAAGTACTCAAATGCAATGTATAATTTATTATTAGAATATACAGATAAAATAGAACGATACTCAATAGATGAATGTTTTTTAGATTTAACAGGATATATTCCAAAGACAAAAGAACTAATAGATATAGCATATGAAATAAATAGAAGAGTAAAAGAAGAATTAGGTTTTACGGTAAATGTTGGAGTATCATCAAATAAGGTATTGGCCAAAATGGCATCGGATTTTGAAAAGCCTAACAAAGTTCATACTTTATATAAAGAAGAAATAAAAACGAAAATGTGGAAGCTTCCTGTAACAGAACTGTTTATGGTAGGCAGAAGAAGCATGCCAAAACTTCAAAAAATGGGAATAAAAACTATCGGAGATTTAGCACAAAGTGATGAAAATAAGCTAATAAAAAATTTTGGCAAATATGGCAAAATGATATGGGAATATAGTAATGGAATAGATAATGAAGAAGTAAATTATATAAAGGAAAAGCCTAAAAATATAGGCAATTCTATAACTCTTCCATATGATTATAATGACATAGAAAAAATAGAAGAAGTTTTACTTGCCTTAGTAGAACAAGTAAGCTATAGATTAAGAAATCAAGAAATGTTTGCAAATGTTGTGAATGTGCAGATAAAAACTAATGAATTTAAAGTTTCTTCACATCAAAAGAAATTAGATTTTGCAACAGACAGTACCAAAATTATTGAAAAAGAGGCTAAAAAGCTTTTAAAAGAAATTTACAACAACATACCAATAAGATTAATAGGGTTGAGCGTAAGTGGACTTATGGAAAAAGAGGAAAGGCAAATTTCTTTGTTTGAAAACACAGAAAATGAAAAGCAGAAAAAAATAGATTCTGCAATAGACAAAATAAAGGAAAAGTATGGCTATGATGCTATTACAAGAGCTGGTAAAATGAAAATAGATAAAAATATAAAATTTAAGGAATAAAATGTAGAATTATGAATTACAAATTTAAAATATATAACATAAATTATTGAAAAGAGAAAAGTATTAATATATAATACAAAAAATATATAAAAATCAAAAGAAAAATACGGAGGTATAATATGGCAACAGTCATAGATGGAAAAAAACTTTCAAAAAAAATAAGAGAACAAGTAAAAAAAGAAGTAGAAGAATTAAAAAGCAGGAATATAATTCCAAAGCTTGCAGTTGTAATGGTTGGACAAGACCCAGCGTCAAAAGTTTATGTTAGAAATAAAAGTAAGGCCTGCAAAGAAGTAGGCATTGAGTATGAAGAATTTTTATTAGATGAAACATGTTCAATGGAAAATTTGCTAAAAGTAATAGAAAAATTAAATGAAAGAAAAGATATTCATGGAATATTACTTCAAAGTCCAATTCCAAAGCCATTAGATATATATAAAGCCTTTGAAACAATAGATTTTAGAAAAGATGTGGATGGATTTAATCCAATAAATATAGGAAGATTAACCTTAAGAAGGCAAACATTTATATCTTGCACTCCGCATGGAGTTATGAAAATGCTAGAAGAGTATAATATAAATTTAACAGGAGCAAATGTTGTTATATTAGGAAGAAGCAATATAGTAGGAAAACCTTTAGCACAATGTTTATTAAATGCTGATGCTACAGTTACTATTTGCCATTCTAAAACTAAAAAGTTAGAAGAAATAACTAAAAATGCAGATATATTAATTTCTGCTATAGGAAAACCAAAATTTGTAACAGCTGATATGGTAAAAGAGGGGGCAGTTGTTATAGATGTTGGAATTAATAGAACAGAAAAAGGGTTAGTTGGAGATGTAGATTTTGAAAATGTAAGCAAAAAAGCTTCATACATAACACCAGTTCCGGGGGGAGTTGGACCAATGACAATTGCTATGTTACTTCATAATGTTGTAATTGCAGCTAAATATTTAGAAGAAAAATAGAATATAGGGCTTAGTTTTTTTACTAAGTTCTTTTTTCTATATTATAGAGATTTTAACTGAGAAAAATATAGAAATTAAAAAAAATGCTCGTTCAAGCTAAGTAGCGCAGAAATTATAATCGAAATTTGTGGCA
>USFC01000100.1 GCA_900553865.1 uncultured Clostridium sp. | reverse complement strand
ATGGATTTCTATTCCTGTAAAAAATCTTCCTATTTGTGAATTTAACCTTGCTAAGAATTTTAGCTTATGTCTATATAAAAAATTAGATATTCTATGAAATACCAATATGTGAAAACCAGGGTACAAAATAATTGCTTCAACTATGTTCCTACAAGCGGGGTCTTTTTTCATTATATTTTTTGCATCTTCATACAATTCTTTTATAATTCTCATAAAAATCACCTGCTACATTATATGTGTAGCTAACATAAATGGTTCTTTTCTAGTTTAAATGTTTAGCAAAGCTTTCTTATATTCTAGGAAAGTTTGAAGAACTTTCTCAATAACAGGAAAAGCAAGGCAGCATTTGCCACCTTGCTTTTTTGCAAATTCTTTTACCAGTCTTCTACATCATCTTCAAAGTCTGGCTCTTCTTCGTCGTCAGCTTCCTCGCATTCATATTCCTCATACCATTTGTTACGTCTTTTTCTTTTGCTTATAGCGTCTATAGCAGCTGCACTAACTCCAATCATTGCTACAGCACCAACAAAAAGTGAAACAAGTAAAAAAAACATGAATATTACAGCCTTAACGATAGCTTCACCTACTTCTAAAATCCGCTTCTTTACGCTCATGAAATTTGCCCTCCTTAAACTTTACTTTTATAAGTTACATCTTCTATAATACTATATTTTTCCTTATTTTTCAAGTCTTTTACGATTTCAAAGCAATGTTTTCTTAAACTTATTAGTTTTCTCCTGTTAACTCTTTTATTTTATCCCTTAGCTCTGCTGCTTTCTCAAATTCCATTTGTGAAGCATATTTAAGCATTTCATCTGTTAGCTTATCTATTATTTCTTGTATATCCGCTTCTTTATCTATTTTATATTCTTCTTGTGCTTCTGCCACTATGCTAGCTTTAATAGTATCTCTAATGTTCTTCTTTATTGTTTGAGGAACAATTCCATGTGCTTCATTGTATTCTTCTTGTATTTTTCTTCTTCTGTTGGTTTCTGTAATTGCTTTTTCCATACTTTCTGTAAGTTCATCTGCATACATTATTACCCTTCCGTTGGTATTTCTTGCGGCACGTCCTATAGTTTGAATTAAAGAACGTTCTGAACGTAAAAATCCTTCTTTATCCGCATCTAATATAGCCACTAAAGAAACTTCTGGAATGTCTAAACCTTCTCTTAAAAGATTTATACCAACTAAAACATCAAACTCTCCAAGTCTTAAATCTCTTATTATCTCCATTCTTTCTAATGCTTTTATATCTGAATGCATATATTTTACTTTTATGCCTATCCCTGCTAAATAGCTAGATAAATCTTCAGCCATTTTTTTAGTAAGAGTTGTAACTAACACTCTATCTCCTGCTTCTGTAGTTTGTCTTATTTGCTCTATTAAATCATCTACTTGATTTGTTACAGGTCTTACTTCTATTTTAGGGTCTAAAAGCCCTGTAGGACGTATTATTTGTTCTACAACATTGTCTTTAGAATGTTCTTTTTCATATTCTGCAGGTGTCGCACTAACAAATATACATTGATTAATTCTTTCTTCAAATTCTTCAAATTTTAAAGGTCTATTATCAAAAGCTGATGGAAGTCTAAATCCATAATTTACTAAAGATTCTTTTCTTGCTCTATCTCCATTGTACATTGCTCGTACTTGTGGTATTGTTGCATGTGATTCATCTATTAAAAGCAAAAAGTCTTTTGGGAAATAATCAAATAATGTATATGGTGGGCTTCCTGCCTTTCTTCCACTTATATGTCTTGAATAGTTTTCAATTCCTTGGCAAAAGCCTGTTTCTCTCATCATTTCTATATCAAAATTTGTTCTTTCTTCTATTCTTTGTGCTTCTATTAATTTTCCTATAGATTTAAAATATTCTACTCTTTCTTCTTTTTCCTTATCTATTGTTTCTATTGCTCTTTCTATCTTTAAATCGCTAGTTACATATTGTGATGCTGGTGGAATTAAAACATGCTTTCTTAGTGCTATTGTTTTTCCTGTTAAAGGATTTATTTCATTTATCTTTTCTATTTCATCTCCCCAGAATTCTACTCTTACTGCAGATTCACTCTGTGATGAAGGATAAATTTCTAAAACATCTCCCTTTGCTCTAAAAGTTCCTCTTTTAAAATCTAATTCATTTCTTACGTATTGCATGCTTACTAGCTTTTTCATAACATCATTTCTTGGTTTTTCCATTCCCTGTCTTAATGATAACATCATTTCTTGATAATCTTCTGGGTCTCCTAAGCCATAAATACAAGAAACAGAAGCAACAATTATAGTATCTCTAGTTTCAAATAAAGATAATGTTGCTGAATGCCTTAATTTATCTATTTCATCATTTACAGAGGAGTCTTTTTCTATATAAGTATCTGATTGTGGAATATATGCTTCTGGCTGGTAATAGTCATAATATGATACAAAATATTCTACATTGTTTTCTGGAAAGAACTCTTTAAATTCTGAATATAGCTGTCCTGCTAGTGTTTTATTATGCGCTAATACTAATGTTGGCTTTTGCGTTTTTTCTATTATATTTGCCATTGTAAAGGTTTTTCCGTGAGCCTGTTACTCCTAAAAGTGTTTGAAACTTTTTGCCTTTCTTTACTCCTTTAGATAAGTATTCAATCGCCTGTGGCTGGTCGCCTGTGGGCTTGTACTCTGAATGTAATTTAAACATTTCCTCTCCTATCTCAAAGGACAATTGGGGACGGGTCACTTTTGTCCTTT
>USFC01000099.1 GCA_900553865.1 uncultured Clostridium sp. | reverse complement strand
GTATGGGCAATCAGCAATTTAATAAAAAAAGATGTTCCTCAAAGGATCAAAAACAGGATTATCATTCTGTTACTAGTAACAAGCTGGATTGGCGTTTTGGGGTATTTTTTCATTCTGAAAAATAGGATTGAAAAATGGTGGCCTCGCAAGAAATACTTGGTCGCCCATAAATGGACATAAGTTTCATGTTATATATTATTGCAATTAAAATTGTTTTATGTGTACCAAAATCTTTTTCTCCATTCATTCTGTAAAGATTTCCAATGTTTTTTTCTTTTTGAGCCGTGGATATAATTTATTCATGGCTCATTTTAAAGACTTGGTTCTAAAAAACAGGATACAAATGGGAAAGAATATGCGGATGAATTTTTTTAAGCAACGGATAACGATAGTATTACTGTTGGTGGTTGGCGTATATATATATAGTAGTATCAATGAATTCTATTTCTTTGAAAAAGATTATTATGAATATCTGCTGAATACTTTTGCCGGAATCACTCTTTTGACAGGGATCGCCTATTTGTGTTATCCCAAAAAGAAGGCAAACCTAAAAAATGAATTGGTACTGAATGAATACAAGCTGGAATATGAAACGGAGTCAACCGAATCACAATATTTTATTTCTGATGCAGATGCTTGGAATACATTAAGAAAACAATTGGCAACAACAGCTCGGGGATGTGCTGTTTTATATATCAAAGAGAATTGCGAATTGCCTATAATCAATAACACGGTTTTAGCTAAAAAGAGAAATTTCGATTGTTGGAAACCTGTCTGCGCTGGACAGATATCCAAGGATTTTGGCGAAATTTAAAATGATCATAAAAATTATATGGGAAAAATCTTAATCATCGATGACGAAAAACAGATGCTGGCATTATTGTCCCGTATTCTTGAGCTAGAAGGTTATGAGGTATATCGAGCGGCAACTTGTAAAGCTGGTTTAAGATAATTACAGGTTAATACCCCGGAGGTTGTTCTTCGCGATGTCTGTTTGCCGGATGGTAATGGCATCGAACTTATAGACCGGATGAAAAACATATCTCCCTCGGCGGAGATTATTCTTTTAACTGCTCATGGAAAGATTGAAGACAGTGTCTCGGCGATAAAAAGCAGTGCCTTTGATTACTTGGTAAAAGGTGATGACAATAACAGGATCTTTTCTCTTATCGCAAAAGAGATGGAGAAAGCATCCGAAGCATTTATTGTAGATATAACTACCGAAAAACAATCACACTTAAAAAAATAATCGGTAAATCTCCGGCAATATTAGAGGCCGTTTCATTAGCCCAAAAAGTGGCAAAAACGGATGCGTCTGTATTGCAGACAGGTGAAACCGGAACAAGAAAATATGTTTTCGCACGTCTGATCCATAATGATAGCCAGCGAAGTGGGTAGACTTTTGTCGCTATAAATTGTTCTTCTTTCAGTAAAGATTTACTCGAAAGTGAAATATTCGGACACACGGCAGGTTTTTTTGCCGGGGCAATTACGGAAACAAAAGGACTTTTTGAGGAAGCAAATGGTGGTACTATATTTTTAGATGAGATAGGAGAAATGGATATTTCTTTGCAGACCCGGTTGCTGCGTGTTCTTGAGACCGGGCAATTTATGAAAATTGGTAGTACTTACTCTAATACATGTCGATGTCCGAGTTATAGTAGCAACAAATCGCGATTTGGAACAAGAAATAGTTAATGGAAATTTTAGAGAAGATTTATTTTATCGTTTATCTTCTTTCCATATCCATCTTCCTCCATTATGGGAATGGCGGGAAGATATTTTTTTGTAAGAGAATTCGTATCTTCTTTTTCAAAAAAATAAGGAGGGAAAAGCTTCTGATATCAGAAAAATACATGGTAGCCATAAAACGATACCCATGGAAAGGAAATGTCAGGGAGTTAAAGAATACGGTAAAAAGATGTTTAGTTGTTACGGAGGGGGAAATACTGGACTATCAATCTCTGCCGTTGCAGATGCTGGAATTATCTGAAAATACGGGGAATAATATTGGATTGGACCTAGCCAGCGTTGAAAAGCACCACATTCAGAAAGTCCTCCAACATACCAACGGATACAAACCTGAAGCTGCTCGTCTTCTAGGGATAGGGTTAACCACGCTTTATAGGAAGATGGAAACCTATGGACTATAATGTGAAGCACTTTGTTCTTGTATACCTGACAGGCTGCCTGTTTAGGAAGCTTGTCTTTCTATGTACCTTTTCAAAATGAAAAAGCAAAACCAATATCCTCCATACTAACTCTTTCATATCATCTTTCTGGTTTCTCATAGGTATTTTATTTTTCAAAGGTCATGGCTGAGGAGGGAAAAACGGATGTTTACCCGATAGGAAACAAGTAGGCATCGGATGGCGAACGGATACCTACCCGTTCAGGAAAATGTCGGCATATTATTCCTGGAGGATCAGTCTTTCTCGTTTTTTCAAGTACCTTTTAATTACAGACTTTATATCAAAAGGAAAAGACTCCAGAAGCCTGAAATGTGAAAATAACTCTCTTAAAGACTGGTAAGGCAAACAATATGCGATTATCCTAAAATGGAAATATTTTTTTCATTTTGAAAAGGATTTAGTATGTTGCATAACAAGAATGATTTTGACTATATGTCTAATAAATAGATAATTACGCATGAATTAAAACTTTTGGCACGACTTTAGCATATAAGAAAACGAAAAAATAAATGGTATTAACAATTTAATAAAAAGAAGTATGGAAGATACGTTATCGTTTTTGTTCTTGTGTGCTACCGGTGTAGCATGCTATTGGTTTTTCTTCAAGTGTG
>USFC01000098.1 GCA_900553865.1 uncultured Clostridium sp. | reverse complement strand
AAGACTTAGAATACGTAGATAGTCGTTCATATATAGAAATAAAACGTGGAGAAAACCAAGGTAAATATGCAGTAAAAGCAAGCTCTACAAGCAAATATGAACAAGTATCATCAGAAACAAGAACTACAATAGACGGATACGATAACCTATATGTAACAGGGCTAGACGATAAATATCTAACAGCAGGCCAAACAGCATATGTATACTTAACATTTAAAGTAAAGAAAGATACTTTAGACGGAGAGGATTGGGTACGACTAGACGAAGACTTAGTTTCAGGTTCAGCAATAGGTGTAGGTAAAGAAAACATAGTAGAGGTAAATGGATATTCTACAAGATATGCACCAGGAACAAACGTACCAAACGTTGGAGATGTAAGTTTAAAACCAGCAGGTATTGTAGATAGAGATTCAAACCCAGGAAACTTAAACCCTACAGATGTACCAAAAGACGGAACAATTAAGTACGAAAACTTTGAAGATGATACAGATAAAGCACCAAACATTAGAATAATATTATATAGAAATGATGATGCAACAAGAGTAATTTCAGGTTCAGTATGGGAAGATGAAAGAAGCCAAGAACTAGAAGCAACAGCAACTGGAGATGGAATAAAAGAAAATAAAGAAACAGCAATAAATGGTGTAACAGTACAATTAGTAGAACTAATGGAAAATGGAACAGAATTTGTATGGAGAGAATTTGGTAATGGAGCAGGCTCAGGACTACAAAAATCAGAAACACCAATTATCAACTATAAAAATTTAGTACCAAACTATGAATTTGCAGATTCACATGACGGACAATATGCTTTCAAATCATTTGTACCAGGTAAATATGTAGTAAGATTTATATATGGAGATACAATAAAAACAGTAGCACCAAGTTCATTAGGAGGAGCAAATGCAAAATCTTATAATGGCCAAGACTATAAATCTACAACATACCAAGAAGGAATAGCACAAAATAAAGAATATACTTGGAGAAAAGCTTCTACATGGAACCTAGGACAAGAAGTATTAGGCGAAGAAGTTAGAAAAATAGCAACATATAATAAAGATGTTTGCAATCAAAACGAAACATTTACATATCTTTATGACATAACAGCTTCAGATGCTAAAAACAATGTATCAGATGCAAAAGACATAGAATCTCGTAGAAATGAAGTTAATAATTATTCAAGTGTAGGAGTTACAAACTATATAGCAGAAGTATTAGCTTCACACAAAGCAGACTACACAACAATGAATGATAGAAACACATTACTAAAAGACTTAATGGCAAATACAAGCATGAAAGCTGAAACAGGTGTAATGGTAATAGAATTAGAATATGATAAATCAGGAAGCAACGGTAACCAAAAAGATAATTCATATCAAATTACAAATGTAGACTTAGGACTAGAACAAAGACCAAAAGCACAACTTGCAGTAAATAAAGAAGTAGCAAATGTAAAACTTACTTTATCAGATGGTTCAGTATTATTTGATGCACAAGATACAGCTAAAAACGTATTATGGAGAAAACATCAAAAATATCAAGTTGGTTACAATGGAAACCAAATAAAAGGTATTGAAGAAATAAGAAAGAGCAATCAAAATAAAACAGGTTTAATTCAATTAAGTATGGACGAAGAATTAATGCATGGTTCAACAATTGTAATTACATACCAAGTTACAGTAACAAATGTAGGTGAAGTAGACTACAAAGATAATAGCTTCTATTATACAGGAAAAGTAAAAGACAAAAACACAGTAGTAACAACAAAAGCAGACCACGTAATAGACTATGTAGCAAACAACTTACAATTTAACGCAACACAAAATAGTACTTGGAAAGTAATAAGCAAAGAAGACATTGCTACACAAGGCTTAGTAAATGCTTCATTAAAAGATACAATTGAAAGATACAATACAATAATTGTTACAGACAACTTAAACGCAGAATTAGTACCAACCTTATACAAAAATAAAGTAAACAAAAATGCTATTGATTCTACAACAGTGCCATTAGTATTAACACAAACAATAACTTCAGAAAATAGCACAGACGACCTAACATATGCAAACACAGTAGAAATAGTAAAAACTAGCAATACAGTAGGTAGAAAAAATGAATATTCAGTAGTTGGAAATCAAGACCCAACAAAAGAACCACAAGAATTAGATGCAGACAAAGCAGAAGTTGTAAAAATTCTTCCACCATTTGGAGATACATTAAGATACATTACAATAGGCGCAATTGTAGTAGCAGTAATAGCAATAGTAGGTGTTGGAATAGTATTCATTAAGAAAAAAGTTTTAACAAAATAAAATAACCTATAAATAAAAATAAGAAAGCTTATGTAAAATATTTTATATATAGCTTTCTTATTTTTTAGAAAAAATGAATAAAAATTTACATAAATTTGACATCAAAATAAAAAGTTAGTATAATGTAAATAGTTGGCGTTGAAAAGTTTTTTCATCTTAAATAAGGAGGAAAAGAATATGGGTGTTAGCAAAAATAGTTATTGGCGGAAAAACTTGTTAAACAGTGACAAAGCTCAAAAAGAGCTACACGAAGAGTACGAAAACTATGAAGAAGAAGTCTGGCAGGAAGCAAAAGAAAATGCCAAAGTAGGTAAAGATGAAGCTCTTGAGGATGATAATGACAAAAAAGAAAATACTCGGGAGGATATAGTGCCTGCACTGCAATTCATTTTAATAATTGTAGCCGCAACAATTATCAGTGTATTCCTCATCAATTTTGCACATTAGCAAATTAGTGCATTAGTGCAGCCACCCAAAAGCAATATAGGCAAAAGAAAAGCAGTTTCCAAAACTGCTTTTCTTTTGACCTTTTACGAAAGACATTTGGGGACGGGTCACATTTGTCCTTTACATAATTAAGAAAATAAATATATAATAAAAACATATGAATTTTC
>USFC01000097.1 GCA_900553865.1 uncultured Clostridium sp. | reverse complement strand
AAAAATTAATAACAGATAATAAAGAAATAAAAAGATTTGATTTTTATAGAAAAAATAATATATTTATACTTGGAGAAGATAATATGGAAAAATTTAAAGATTTTATAGAATCTCCTTATGAAGAAGTTGCAGAAAATATAATAAATGAATATGACTATAAAAATTGGTGCTTACGTATGTTAGAAGGAAAGGAACAAGAGTATAAAAAACAGTAAAATTAAAGGAGTAAACTAACATGAAAACATATTTTATAACAGGAGTTGCAGGATTTATAGGTTCAAACCTTGCAAAAAGAATATTAAAAGAAGAAAAAGACATAAAAGTAGTAGGGTTAGACAATATGAATAACTACTATGATGTAAAAATAAAAGAATATAGATTAGAAGAACTATTAAAAAACAAAAACTTTACATTCATAAAAGGAAACTTAGCAGATAAAGAATTAATAAACAAAATATTTGAGGAAAATAAGCCGGAAATAGTAGTAAATTTAGCTGCACAAGCAGGTGTAAGATATAGTATTACAAATCCAGATGCATATATAGAATCAAATATAATAGGATTTTATAATATATTAGAAGCATGTAGACACAATCCAGTGGAACACTTAGTGTATGCATCATCTTCATCAGTATATGGTTCAAATAAAAAAGTTCCATATTCTACAGATGATAAAGTAGACAACCCTGTATCTTTATATGCTGCAACAAAAAAATCTAATGAGTTATTAGCTCATAGTTACTCAAAGCTATATAACATTCCTTCAACAGGATTAAGATTTTTTACAGTATATGGACCAGCAGGAAGACCGGATATGGCATATTTTGGATTTACCAATAAATTAATTAAAGGTGAAAAAATACAAATATTTAACTATGGAAATTGTAAAAGAGATTTTACATATGTAGATGATATAGTTGAAGGAATATGTAGAGTTATAAAAAAAGCTCCTGAGAAGAAAACAGGAGAAGATGGGCTTCCAATTCCACCTTATGCGGTTTATAACATTGGAAATAGTAGTCCAGAAAACCTACTTGATTTTGTAACAATATTACAAGAAGAATTAGTAAGAGCAGGTGTATTACCAAAAGAGTATGATTTTGAATCTCATAAAGAACTAGTACCAATGCAACCGGGAGATGTACCAGTTACATATGCAGATACAACACCATTAGAAAGAGATTTTGGATTTAAACCAAGTACAACATTAAGAGAAGGACTAAGAAAATTTGCCGAATGGTATAAAGAATTTTACGTGTAATATAGAAAGAATAAAAAAAGAAAGGGTAAAATAAATATGAAAATAACAGTTGCAGGAACAGGTTATGTGGGTTTATCTTTAGCAACATTACTTAGCCAAAAAAATGAAGTTATTGCGTTAGACATAATACCAGAAAAGGTAGAAATGATAAACAATAGAATATCACCAATAAGAGATGAGTATATAGAAAAATATTTTAAAGAAAAAAATTTAAACTTAAAAGCAACATTAGAGTATGAAGAAGCACTAAAAGATGCAGAATATGTTATAATAAGTACACCAACAAATTATGATGAAGAAAAGAATTATTTCGATACATCAAGCGTTGAAGATATAATAGAAAAAGTAAAAAAAGTATGTGATAGCAACAAAACAACAATGGTAGTAAAATCTACTATTCCAGTTGGTTTTATAAAATCAGTAAAAGAGAAATATAATATAGATAATATATTCTTTTCACCAGAATTCTTAAGGGAAGGAAAAGCTTTATATGATAATTTATATCCTTCAAGAATAATTGTAGGGGAAAAAAGTAAAAGAGCAGAGAAATTTGCCAATATGCTATTAGAAGCTTCTGAAAAACCAAACACAAATATATTATATATGGATTCTACTGAGGCAGAAGCTGTTAAATTATTTGCAAATACTTATTTGGCATTGAGGGTAGCATATTTTAATGAATTAGATACATATTCAAAAATAAAAGGTTTAAATACTAGAAATATAATAGATGGTGTATGTTTAGATCCAAGAATCGGAAACCATTATAATAACCCTTCTTTCGGTTATGGAGGTTACTGTTTACCAAAAGATACTAAACAGTTATTAGCCAATTATAAAGATATTCCACAAAATCTGATACAAGCAATAGTTACTGCTAATGCAACTCGTAAAGAATTTATTACTGATGAAATATTAAGAAAAGAACCAGAAGTTGTTGGAATATACAGGTTGACAATGAAATCTGGTTCAGATAATTTTAGGTCAAGTGCAATACAAGATATTATCAAAAACTTAAGAGCAAATAATATAAGAGTAATTATATATGAACCAACTTTAAATAGCGAGCAATTTGATGGATTTGAAGTTATAAATGATATAGAAAAATTTAAAAAGCTATCTTCTGTAATATTAGCTAATAGACAAGAAAGACTATTAAATGACGTAGAAGAAAAAGTTTACACAAGAGATTTGTATACAAGAGATTAGATTTATAGAGATATAGGCAGAAGAATTTCTATATCTCTGTTATAATGTTACAGAAAAATTAAAAATATATTACAATTTATAATATGTATTGACTACAAAGAAAATATATTATATAAAAATATCAACATAAAATATTGACTAATTTACATAATAAAAGTATAATATCCATTATATGAAAATTATGGAGGTTAAATGAAAGAATATATTACAAAAAAACTTGAAAAAGATTTTGTGTTTCTAACAGATATAATTATAAATAAAGGCTCAAGAGAAAAAAGATTAGCTTATGATTTTAAAGAAAAGGAAATGGCAATATTTAAATATCAGGCTTATGATTGTACAGAGGCTTGCTCAGAAAAAATGTCATATGAAATTGCAAAAAGTTTAGGTTATTCATGTGCAAAAATAGAATTTGCAAAGGACGAAAATGGAACACTAGGAGTTTTAAATTATTTATTTACAAACAAAACAGGAGAGCAACACACTGATGCAGTGGCATATATTAATAATGGTGGAGATAGAAAAGAATTTTATACAATTGAAAATATAGAAAATTGTTTAAATAAAATAGATGATAAATTATTTAATGAAAGATCAGTGCAATCTGAAATAAGTAATGCG
>USFC01000096.1 GCA_900553865.1 uncultured Clostridium sp. | reverse complement strand
CTACTATTTATAATAAAAAAACAATTATATATAATAGTTAGAAACCAGATCGCCACTTAAGATCCGTACCTTAATCCCTAGATTTCCTTGCTTATAGATTAAAGCAAACATCCTAGAAGTTTTCCTTTAAATACTGCTACCTATTACTAGTTTCTTTCGCAAAAATAATTTCATAACTCTAAATACAAGTTTTTGTATAATTCAATTAAAAATTGGCCTAATTTTTAATTGAGTTTTAAGTTAATCCCGATACCTTCACTCAAAACAGGCTACACTATGTATTTTGTGTCTTGGCACTCAACATAGGTTATACTTAAATTGCTTTCTAAAAGGATATATTTAGAATTTTTATTAAGCCTCCGCGAAAATAGGGAATCCTATATATGCCATTACATATTACCCTATATTCTTTACTCCCTACATACACACAAAACTGGCATTTCGCGCATAAATAAGAAACTTCACTGATGTGCCCTTTAGTGGATTTTTAGCCCCACCCTCATAATAGACAGTATGACTAGAATAATGCACCATCGTTTTGTATTATAACATATTTTGGAAATTTTGCAAAGCTTAATTTAGCTCATTTTAGGTGTTTTTACCTTCTTTTGTTTTATATTTTTAGAATTTTTTTAACTATCTATGTCTTTTATTTAAAATTTAATTTTTTCGCCTTTTCTTTAGTAGTCTATTGCTCCTCTATCTTTTTTACAAAAAAAAATAAATAATGCTATACATTTTTATTTTCGCTATGATATAATTTAGATATTAAAAAGAAGGTGTTTTATAATGATTGATAATCCAATCTATACTAAAGCATATACTGAGGTTAATTGCCTGTTACAATATTTGCCACAGTCATATCTTGATAAATTACCAAAAAAATTAATGGAATTAATTTGCGACCAATCTGACACTCAATATAACATATACATTGATACAAATAAAAGTTTATTAGAACAAAATTTTTCAGACAAGGCTATTGCTTTAATTGCTGTTTTAAAATACAATTATTGGTCTACTGACGAAGAAAAACAACAATTAGAAAAAATATTTTATGAAAATGAAAATGCATATCAAGAAGAACTACTAGAAAAATATAATCCTGATAATATTTTTAAAAAGAAAAAAACTGAAAATATTGATACTAACCTTCAAATAGTAGAATATAAAGAAAATGTATTTATACAATTTTTCAATAAAATAAAAAATTTATTTAGAAAAAGATAGGAAGTGACTACATAATGTTAGAAAAAAATTCATTTAATAATTCTACTAATTATATTGATGCTAAATTTAACTGCAATGAATATTTTTTGCTTGGAAATTTATTAGCTTATTCCTATAAATTTTCTGATAAAGCTAGCTTTTATTATCGTAATTCAACTTTGGTAGAGCAAAGCGCTATTGATGAATTTATGCAAATTGCAAAGAAATTTCCAGAAATTCAAAGTTTTATAAATTATGGCGATGATTTTGACAAATTAGCTGATAATGAAAGCAGAAATGAACTAGCTAGCAATATGGTTAAAAGACTTGAAGCACTTACTACTGTTAAAAATGATGATGATCTTATAACTCTTGAAGGAAAAAATGTAATGGATGCTTTTACCAAGTTAAAAAGCACTAAATTTTATGAGTTAATGTTAGAAAAAACTTTAGTACATACAGAAAATTTACAAAGAAAATTTGAAACCTATAAACCTCTTGCAAATGAAACTTTAGCACCAATTTTACAAAACTTAGATAAAAAAGAGATAGAAACTGTTGTGCTACCTCCCCAACTATTTGGTGACCCTTATGCTATAAAAACCAACGGTAAACAGGTAACTACACTTGCTTCATACCCCGAAGGTTTTAATGAAAATATTCCCAATTTAGATGTGGTTTCAATGATACATGAAATAATTCACACATATATTCCAGTAGATGAAAACCTTAAGTTTAATAATACTATACAAGAAGATATCTACAAAACTATTAACCATTGCTTAGTTGAACTAACTTCAAATGGTGAATTGGGCATAAAAATTTCTAACTTATCAAACCATTTTGCAACTCCTATGCACCAAGAAATAATAACTGATAGAGTAACTGGTGAAAATCTGAAAAAAGAAGCATATATAAAATCAGGTATATCCTTTCCAGAAGATTTTGAATTTGAAAGTACTACAAATGGTTTTAAAGGGAAGCAAATAATTACTGCTAAGAACGAATTAAGTAATGATAAGATTAGAGGAATAGTGTACCCTTATTTTTTAGCTTTTAAAAATATGAATTCTGCTACACCTGAAAAAAACATCTTAAATGACATTAATAGGGATAAAGCTGCAATAACAAAAATTTATGGTGATGAATTCTATTTTAAATTAGAAAATAAAGAATATTTATCAAGTATTTTTCAGGAGGTTGCAAATACCAAAAATATTGTTGAACTAAATAGTTTTATAGCAGAAAAGGTTTTTGGCGTAAGGCAAAAATTACAGGAAAGTACTTTAAACCAAGATTTATATGTTTTATCAAGTCATGTAAAAATATCAGATTTTAACCAAGCTACTCAAGATGTAAAAAATTTAGAAGAATCAAATAAACATATAGAAACTTTAAATTCAAAACGGACAAACTATTGAATATTAATATTTTTTTGCGCTTTGGTGTTATATTTTTTTGCAAAATGCTTGATTTTCTTCTTTTTGTGTGTTAATATTATTAATAGTCAATTTTATTAAAACTTATAGGAGGTGCTAAAAATGGCAAAATGTGAAATTTGCGAAAAGACACTATCTCATGGAAATAAAATTAGTATTGCACGTTCACACGTTAGTAGAAGAGCAACTAGAACTTTTAAACCAAACATTAGAAATGTAAAAGCTATTGTAGACGGTCAAGTAAAACAAGTTTCTGTATGTTCAAAATGTTTACGTTCTGGAAAAGTTAAAAGAGCTTAATTATTAGTGAATATATACGAAAGTAGGATGCATACTACTTTTTAGTACTAAATTTCTTAAGGAATAGTAAATAAAATAGGTCAAATGAGAAGAATTTTTTATTCTTTTGATTTGACCTATTTTATTTTTGTTTCTAGAGGCTTTTTTATTTTCTTTTCTTCTATTTTTTACCAAAATACTTCCCCTATGTAGTTTTAATCTTTTATTCCAAATATCAATTTTACAAAACCTCTTAAAAATTTTGGAACTTTTTTTACAACTATTGTCATATCCTTTTCACTCTCCTATTCTTTTTTCAAAAGCTATTTTTATTATATTTTTAACAAAACAGCCACGTTAAACCCATAATTAAAATTGCTGCTCCTATTAAAAATA
>USFC01000095.1 GCA_900553865.1 uncultured Clostridium sp. | reverse complement strand
TTGGCTCACGGGCAAAAGAATTTTTTTAGCAGCAGCGCTGCCGACCGCTTCCGCAATACGTGGAGTGATTTCACCCATCATAGCATTGGGTATAATGATGCCGATAGGGCCGACGATCAAATCTGCTGCAGCCGCCGAAATACAGATCGCATTTTCTCCTGTGGCTCCGCGTTTGACTCCTGCTTTGAGCATTGCTGCCGTTGCCAAAGCATTAGTTCCCAACCCGATAAGCTCAACCTGTTCCGGAAGCTTGCCGGTCAATTGGCTTACGACCTGTGCGGCAAGTCCGCCGCCCATTCCATCTATCACAGCGATACGCATAATCTTCTCCTCACTTACGTCTTATATTTGCTTAATATTATAACAAAATATCTCTTTAATGAAAAATTTTCATAAATTTTACTTTGAAACACGAATTTCATCAGCTGAAAACATTGAAATTATTGCTTTAATAGTCGATAATTATAATATAAGATTAAATTTTTCATTATTAAGGAAGTGAACATCATAGATACTTTACAGGAACTTTATGCTAAAAAGGGCTTTATCTGCGATATGGACGGCGTCATCTATCACGGGAACCGTTTACTGCCCGGAGTAAAAGAATTTGTCGACTGGCTTTATAAAGAAGAAAAAGAATATTTTGAAGGTATTATATACAAAAAAGGTAAACCTTGCATTAGCTTTATTTATACTTCTTTTTCTTCATATACATTTTAGCAATTGTTCATCCTCAAAATTAGAAGAAAATATTTTTTCTCTAAAAAACACCAAGACCTTAAATTTTAAGTCTTGGTATTTTTTTATTTTATTTTACATATTCATTTAATGGTTTTGTTCTGTATTTTAATTCATCTAGTTTATCTGTAGAAACATATCCCGGCATACCATTTATTACATCTGGGATTCTATTTACTATAGTAGCACAAGTAAGTTCTACTGTTGCAGGCCTTGCAACTACTATGGTTGTATCTGGCTCTCCTTCTACTGTCCATTCATTTTTATCATAATCTTCTTTTGAATATACTTTTCCTATACATTCAGATTCTATTGTAATTCCTTCTTCTGTTTCAGTAGTTACTACTGCACTCATTCCTGTAGCATCTCCTGCTTTTACTGTCATTCCTAAAGTTTCTGAATATATATCTTCTTTATATGTGTGTGGTACTGTTTTTTGTGTTTGAGATTTTACTGTCAATCCTAATTTTGAACAAAGCCATCCATTTACATTCCACATGTATGATGGTAAATATTCTCCTGCATCTATCATTTTTTGTCTTTCTTCTGCTGAAATTCTATCTACTGATGCAACTTGTTCGTCAAATTCTTGAAGTGTTAACCCTGATCCATGTGCTCTAGCTAGTGCTATTCCATAGTCTTCTACATTATAGCTTGAACTTCCTTTAATTTTCTTTATTGTATGTGTTGAACCACATATTGCTGAGATCAATTCACCCCAATATATATCTTGATATCCACTTCCTGTAATTGTGCATCCATTTTGTTTTGCAAGTTCATCTATTTTTTTAGTTGCTACTGGGTTAGAATTTGCTGGATAAAAGGCTTCTTCACATGTAGTAATTGCATTTATTCCAAGTTTAGCACAAAGCATTAATGCATCTTCTACATCTTTAAATAAACTCATAGTAGTTACTATTACTATATCTGGTTTTACTTTGCTTAGCATTTCTTCTGCATTTTCTTTTGAAGTTATAGTAACTCCTTTTTCTTCTCCTCCCATAACTGCTGAAATGTCTTTTCCTATAACTGCTGGATTTACATCTACAGCTCCTACGATTTCTGCTCCTTTTTCATACACATAGCGCATTGTGTATACTGACATTTTTCCTGTACCATATTGTACAACTCTTACTTTTCTTTCCATCTTTTGCACCTTTCCTTTCATTTTAAATTATATATAGATTATTTACTATATAACTAAATTTATTCTTTTTCTTCTGCATTATATTAAAATAGCTCTATAACAAAATTTCTTATTCCATTCCATATTCCTTGAAAAATATTTGAAATCACATTTACTATTGTTTTTATTATAAAGTTATTTTCATAGAATTCTATTAGTAATTTATGTGTTGGTGGGAAGAACCATATAATTAAAATAATAATTGTTAAAATTGCTAATACTTTTAGTAGTTCTAAAAATCTTTTAAAAGTCCATGGTTCTTTTACTTTGTAACCTAAACTTCTTAAGTAATTATTATATGCATTTGCATATGCTCTATTTATTTCTTTTTGTACTTTCCTTGCATTTTCGTAATTGCTTTGTTGGTTAATTTCATTTGTATGTTCATTAATATTTTGTTTTTCTTGTTCATATTGAATTTGTTGATTTCTTTTTTGTTCCTCTAGTACTTTTTCTTGTCTTCTTTTTTCTGCTAGGCTGATATCATATTCTTTTCTT
Organism: uncultured Clostridium sp.; assembly: GCA_900553865.1. GTDB lineage: Bacteria > Bacillota > Clostridia > TANB77 > CAG-508 > UMGS1663. The sequence goes on along the minus strand of USFC01000095.1, from coordinate 931 downwards.
TTTCCTTCATTCCCTAAAATTTCATATGCCTCATTTATTTTTTTCATTTTTTCTTCGGCATTTTTCTTTTCTTCGGCTTGCTGTAAATCTGGATGATACTTTTTTACTAAAACATGATATGCTTTATCTATAACCTCTTTTGATGCCTTTTCACTTACCTCTAAAATTTCATATAAATTTGACATGTTTGCCCCTTAAATTTTTATTTTCTAAATTATATCATTAAAATATTTAAAATGATAGTATTTTTTTATAAAATATGTTATAATTCGTTTATTAAAAATCAAACAAGGAGTGATACAATTGAAATTAACTTCAGATGACGAAACTTTAGCTGAGAACAAAGTATTAATCTTATATATTTTAAATAAAGTTGGAAAAGCTATTTCCAATGATGCATTGCTTAATTTAGTCCTTGCTGTTACTGATATGAATTATTTTTATTTTCAACAGTTTTTACTAGATTTATTAGAAAATAACTACATAACTAGCTATGAAAAAGATGTCCATATTTTTTACCAAATTACTAATTTTGGTAAAGAAACTTTAAACTTAACTCAAGATATTTTGCCCGGAATTATAAAATTGAGGGTTGATAGTAATTTTAAAGAGGAAATGGATAGTTTCGAAAATGATCATTCTGTAATTGCAGAATATACTCCTCGTAGTGAAAATTACTTTGATATTTCTTGCAAAATTGTTGAAAGAAATGAAACTATTTTTGAAGTAAAAACTTTTGCAGGCTCTCCAAAGCAAGCAAAGGATATTGTTGATAATTGGAAAAATCATGCTGATGAATTATACCCTGCAATTTTAAATATTTTAAACAAAAAATAAAGGACATTTGGGGACGGGTCACTTTTGTCCTTTACATAATTTTAAAACAATAAAAACATATAAATTAAAAAAGTTTATATGTTTTTATTGTTTA
>USFC01000094.1 GCA_900553865.1 uncultured Clostridium sp. | reverse complement strand
TTACTCCAGACGATATACAAATTTTAAAAGAAGGACCTCAAAAAAGAAGAAGGTTTTTAGATATAATGATTGGCCAATTAAGACCAAATTATGTACATATATTAAATTTATATAATAAAACTTTAGAACAAAGAAATAATTATTTAAAACAAATAAAAATAGAAAATAAGCCAGAAGAAATGTTAGAAATTTGGGATGAAAAACTTGCAGAATATGGTGAAAAAATATTTTTATATAGAAACGAATTTATAGAAAAATTAAAAGAAAAAATAAATGATATTCATTCGGAAATTACAGAAAATAAAGAAATTTTAAAAATAGAATATGAGTCTGATTGCAAAAATAAAGATGAATATTTAAAATTGCTAAAAGAAAGAAGAAAATTAGATATTATAAAAGGTTTTTCAACAAAGGGTGTACATCGTGATGATTTTGTGATATATATTAATAATGAGTTAGTTAATATATATGGTTCACAAGGGCAAAATAGAACTGTAATTCTTTCATTAAAAATTGCAGAAATGCAAGTTATATATGATGAAATAGGGGAATATCCTATTTTACTATTAGATGATTTTATGTCAGAGCTAGACGAAAAAAGAAGAAAAAATTTTTTGGAGAAAATAGAAAATAAACAAGTAATTATTACTTGTACAGATAAAATAGAAAATATAAATAATGAATTTAAGTTATTTAAAGTAAAAAAAGGAGTTATTTAAATATATGTATGTTCATATAGGAAAAGATACAATTATTCCTTCTAAAAATATTATTGCAATAATTAATTTAGAAAAATTATTAAATAATAAAAGTATGGAAGAAATAAAAAAAGAAATTAATTTGGAAAAAATAATAGATATTTCACTTGGAAATAAAAAGTCTTTGTTAATTGCAAAAAATAAAGAAAAAACAGAGGGATATATATCTAATATATCATCTACAACATTAGCAAAAAGATTTCAAAAAGAAATATTATAATCCACAATTAATTAATAATATGTGGATAACTTTTATAAAATTTAGAAAAAGGAAGGTTTAAAAATGGAAAAATTTGAACATGAATATAGTGCAGAGCAAATTCAAGTATTAGATGGGCTAGAACATGTAAGAAAAAGACCTGGTATGTATATAGGTAGTGTTTCAGTAAGAGGACTTCACCATTTAGTATATGAAATAGTAGATAACTGTGTAGATGAAGCTTTAGCTGGTTATTGTACACATATACAAGTAAAAATAGAGCCAGGAAATGTTATTAGTGTAGAAGATGATGGTAGAGGAATACCAGTAGATATACATCCAAAAACACATATTTCAGCTGCTGAAACAGTTTATACAAAATTAAATGCCGGTGGAAAATTTGGTGGAGATAGTGGATATAAAGTTTCTGGAGGTCTTCATGGCGTTGGTGCATCTGTTGTAAACGCATTATCTACATGGTGTGAAGTAACTATTCAAAGAGATGGCGGAATATATGAAATGAAATTTGAAAGAGGAAAAACAGTAGAGCCATTAACAAGAATAGGAGATTCTAAAAAAACAGGTACTAAGGTTAGATTTTTAGCAGACGATACTATTTTTGAAACCTTAGAATATGAATATGATATACTAGAAAATAGATTTAGAGAGATGGCATTTTTAACAAAAGGTTTAAAAATTAGTATTGAAGATTTAAGAGAAGAAACTCCTAAAAAAGCAGAATTTCATTTTGAAGGTGGATTAAATTCTTTTGTTGAATTTTTAAATAAAAATAAAGAAAAATTACATCCAAATCCAATATATATTGAAAAAACAGATGGGGAAGTTCCAGTAGAAATAGCTTTCCAATATACATCAGCATATTCAGAAAATATATATACATTTGTAAATAATATTAATACAATAGAGGGTGGAACTCACTTAGAAGGATTTAAAAGAGCATTAACAAAAACTTTTAATGATTATGCAAGAAGTCATAATTTAATAAAAGAAAAAGATGCAAATTTACAAGGTGAAGATATTCGTGAAGGAATAACAGCAGTTGTTTCTGTTAAAGTAAAAGAGCCACAATTTGAAGGACAAACTAAAACAAAATTAGGAAATAGTAATGTAACAGGTATTGTTCAAAGTATGGTAAATGAAGCTTTAGGAAACTTCTTAGAGGAAAATCCATCAGTAGCAAAAGCTATTTTGGAAAAATGTATAAATGCCTCAAGAGCAAGGGAAGCAGCAAGAAAAGCAAGAGAATTAGTAAGAAGAAAAAATGCATTAGAAACAACAACATTGCCAGGAAAACTAGCAGACTGTAGTAGCAAAAATCCAGCTGAATGTGAAGTATATATAGTCGAAGGGGACTCTGCTGGAGGAAGTGCAAAACAAGGTAGAGATAGAAGATTCCAAGCTATACTTCCACTTTGGGGTAAAATGCTTAATGTTGAAAAAGCAAGAGCTGATAAAATATATGGAAATGATAAGTTAAATCCTGTTATATTAGCTGTTGGTGCTGGTATAGGTGCAGATTTTGATGTATCTAAAATAAGATATGGAAAAGTTATTATTATGGCAGATGCCGATGTTGATGGTGCACATATTAGAACACTTTTACTTACATTTTTCTTTAGATATATGAGACCATTAATCGAAAATGGAAATGTATATTTAGCACAACCACCACTATATAAATTATCTAAAAAGGGTATGCAAGATGTATATTGCTATACTGATGAAGATTTAGATAAAGCTTATAAAGAATTAGCAGAAAAAGGAATAGAAAGAGAGCAATTAGGTCTTCAAAGATATAAAGGTCTTGGAGAGATGAACCCAGAACAATTATGGGAAACAACAATGGATCCAGCAAATAGAATTTTAGTAAAAGTAACTATGGAAGATGCTATAAAAGCAGATGAAATATTTACAATTCTTATGGGTGACGAGATTGAACCAAGAAGAGAATTTATAGAGCAAAATGCTAAATATGTTAAAAATCTTGATATATAATTTTAAAAAATTAATAGCACGTAATAGATAAAAACTATTACGTGCTATTATCATATAAAGCTAATATTAACTTTAGGCTAAGACTAATATTCCTAATTTTTTCACCTAATATATATTACTATATAAATAAGCCGGATACCACATATATTAATCAGTCGCTCGACTATTAGAACACCATAGAATAACTATATTCATCCTAAAAAAGGACTAATAATAACCATAATAAAATATAAAAATAATCTTAGCTCGAATTTATTACATATATTACAACTATAAATAATTAAATAGCTTACATACACATAATAAATTCTTCTCGCCGACATATGAAAATATAAAAACATACACTTTCATACATCTTTGTCCGAATAATAATAAACTGATAAAAAT
>USFC01000093.1 GCA_900553865.1 uncultured Clostridium sp. | reverse complement strand
TATTTTTTTAGTAGAGGTGATATAATGTCTTATACAGCTTTATACAGAAAATACAGACCAAAAACTTTTGAAGAAGTAGTTGGACAAGAGCATATAACAAGAACACTAAAAAATCAAATAATATCTGGAAGAGTTGGTCACGCTTATCTACTTAATGGAGGTAGAGGAACAGGAAAAACATCTACCGCAAAAATACTTGCAAGAGCTATAAACTGCTTAAATCCGCAAGATGGAAACCCATGCAATGAATGTGAAATATGCAAATCAGCTTTAAATGGATCATTAACAGATATTGTAGAAATGGATGCAGCATCAAATAATAGTGTTGAAGATATAAGAGCTATACGAGATGAGGTAAACTTTTTGCCAACAGTTGCAAAATATAGGGTTTATATAATAGATGAGGTGCATATGTTATCAATAGGAGCTTTTAATGCTTTATTAAAAACATTAGAAGAGCCACCGGCACATGTAAAATTTATATTAGCGACAACAGAACCACAAAAATTACCAGCAACTATTTTATCAAGATGCCAAAGATTTGATTTTAAGAAAATATCAAACGAATATATAAAAACAAGGTTAAACTATATATGTGAGCAAGATGAAATAAAAATTGAAGAAGATGCAATAAATACAATTTCAGTTTTAGCAGAAGGTGCAATGAGAGATGCAATAAGTATATTGGAGCGATGCTTGCAAGAAGGTACGGAAATAATAACAAACGAACAAGTAAAAGAGCTTGTTGGAATTCCTAAGTTAGAATCAGTAAATAAAATTATAAATGATATTTTAGAATATAATATAGATGATGCAATTAAAGATGTAAATGAAACATTAGCAGATGGAAAAGATATATCAAATTTAATTTGGGAAATAATAAAATATGTTAAAGATATATTAATATACAAAACAACAAAAAAATTGGATTTATATAATGCAAAAGAACTAGAGCAAATACAAACATTAGCTGAAAAATCAACAAAAGAAAGATTATTAAACATAATATTTTTCTTATCTGATTTATCAAATGAAATAAAAATGACAACACAAAAAACAATAATGTTTCAAGTAGGAATAATGAAATTATGTACAAAAGAAACAGAAAAAATAAATAATGTAAATATGCAAAATGAAAATTCAAATACAAATAATAACGAAAATAATGCTAAAAAAATAACAGAAAATGCATCACAAAATATAGCAGGAAATAATATTGAATTATCGAATGTAAATAATAGAATATCTAACTTAGAAAATAAATTACAAAAAACAGTAAATGCAGTACAAAAATTATTAACAAATCCACAAGTTATCAACAATTCTGCAAAAAATGTGGATAACCCTACCGAAAAAAAGCAAAATTCAAGTTTTAAATCAAGTGGTAACAATCAAAATATAAAAAATTTAATAACAGACCAAACTGATGGAAAAAAAGTTGAATGTTGGGGAAAAGTAGTCGGTAGTTTAAAAGAAAGTGGAAAAGTAATGTTATATTCAAACTTAGCAAAGTCAAATGCTGTTGAGTTAAACGATATGACAATAGGCATAAGTTTTCCAGAAGGACTAACACCATTTGGAAAATCTGTAATAGGAAAGTCTGAAAATGTTACGGAATTAAACAGGTTAATATCTATGGAATATGGAAAGCCAATGCAAATAAGATTAATTAATAATAATAATGTGCAAGCTAATGAAAATTCAATTGATAGCATTGTAAAAGGATTAGATTTGCCATTAAATATTATAGAATAAGAATAAATAATAAGGAAGGATTGATACATATGTCAAAAAGAGGAGGATTCCCAGGAATGGGTGGATTTGGTGGAATGAACATCAACCAATTAATGAAAGAAGCAAAAAAAATGCAAGCTGATATGGAAAAATCACAAGAAGAATTAGGAGCAAAAGAATTTGAAGCAACAGCAGGGGGAGGAGCAGTTTTAGTTAAAGTATCAGGAAATAAAGAAATAAAAGAAATAAATATAAAAAAAGAAGTAGTAGATGCAGAGGATGTAGAAATGTTACAAGATTTAATTTTAACCTGCGTAAATGAGGCTTTAAGAAAAGTAGATAGTGCACAAGCTGCAAGTTTAGGCAAATACAACATTCCGGGATTAATGTAACAAAAAAAGGAGCATAAAAATGTCATATTATTCACCATCAATTGAAAAGCTAATAGAAGCATTTGAGCGATTGCCTAGCATAGGAAATAAAACAGCTGCAAGACTTGCATTTTACATGTTAGATAGGTCAGAAGAAGAGGTAAATGAATTTGTTTCAGCAATTTTAAATGCAAAAAAGAATTTAAAATATTGCTCAAAATGCTTTAACATATCAGACACAGATCCATGTAATATTTGTGGAAATCCTAAAAGAGATTCAAGTACTATATGTGTTGTAGAAGATGTAAAAGATGTAATTGCAATGGAAAGGACACATGAATTTAAAGGTTTATATCATGTATTGCATGGTTCAATTTCACCAATGAATGGAGTAGGGCCAGATGATATAAAAATAAAAGAACTTTTATCAAGACTTATGGAAGGCAATGTAAAAGAAATTATTTTAGCCACAAACCCTAGGGTAGAAGGAGAAGCAACAGCAATGTATATTTCAAAATTAGTAAAACCATTAGGAGTAAAAGTTACTAGAATAGCACATGGAATTCCTGTAGGTGGAGATTTAGAATATACAGATGAAGTAACATTAAGCAAAGCCTTAGAAGGAAGAAGAGAATTATAAAAAAAGTCGCAATTAGGGACAGTCCCCAATTGCGACTTTTTATTGATTACAAGTAGGATTAATAGAAAGAGCAGCTAAACTATCTCCAATAATAGTAAAAAAAGCAGCATAAGAAGCAAGTTCTTCTGAAGTTAAACCTTGTGAAATAGTAATTGCAATAATATTTGCCAAAGTTACTAATTCACAACCATTCAAATTATTTACGTTAAACATAACCTCACCTAGAGTATTATATTAAGCAACGTGATAATTAGTGAAAAGAAAAATATATTAAAATATGATATTATGCACCTACTTTTACTTGCAAAGAAAATGCAAGTGTGATAATATGAAGTAGAAAAAAATAAATGAAGCATAGAGTTTAAAGAAAAACTGGAAATACATATGTATAAAATGTAAGCAAAACGCAAAAAATAAGCACAAAAGAAGGGAATAAATATGTTGAGAAAAAAGAAGATGAGAGAAATAAGGACTGAAAACGGAATAACTTTAGTAGCTTTAGTGGTTACAATTGTTGTATTAATTTTGCTTGCTGGTGTAAGTATAAATTTAGTAATAGGAAACAATGGAATAATGCAAAAGGCTTTGAAGGCAAAGGAAAGCATGGAACAAGCAGCAAAAGAAGAACAAGAAGGCTTAAGTGCAT
>USFC01000092.1 GCA_900553865.1 uncultured Clostridium sp. | reverse complement strand
ACACCTTAAAACAAGCAGAACAATTTGTAAATGATAAAACTGTAGATAATATAATAGAAAAATATTCAGAGCTAAATAATGAATCACAAAAAGCTGAAACAATAAGTGCTGAATAAATAGATATAATTTACACAACTCAGATAATGGTGCATTAGTAAGAAATAAAATTTTGGAATGCAATATATTTAAAACAGTTTCTTAAAAAATGTGGATTATAATGAGTGGTTTATTTTAAATAAAAAAATAATAAAAAAATCTTGACATTTTATGATACATATATTATTGTAGTGTTCATAGGAAGTACTTGAAAGGGGGTGAACTTATATGGGTTCAGACAACGAACTTTTTGAGAAAGTAAAGGGTATTATTGTTGAGCAATTAGGTGCTAATGCAGAAGCTGTAAAAATGGAAGCATCTTTCATAGATGATTTAGGAGCAGATTCTTTAGACATTGTTGAATTAATAATGGCATTAGAAGAAGAATTTGATACAGAAATTCCAGATGCTGATGCAGAAAAAATAGTAACAGTTGGAGATGTAGTTGACTACATTAAAGATCATGTTGAACAATAAAAGCTAAAAACTTATTTGGTAGAATTTGTATTTACATATAACTATTAAAATAAGTTTTTAGTTAAATAAAAAATGAAAGGTTTAATCCTTTCTTTTTTTAATAATTATGAAAGGAGAAAAAATATGGATTTTAGTGCTTTAGAAAAAAGTATAGGATATACATTTAAAGATAAAAATTTATTAAAAAATGCACTAACACATACCTCATATGCATATGAAAATAAAGTAGATAGTAATGAAAAATTAGAATTTTTAGGAGATAGCATATTAGAGTTTATTTCAAGTAAATACATATATGAAAATTTTCCAAACTTAAGAGAAGGAGAAATGACTAAAGTTAGAGCAACTGTTGTGTGTGAAGAAAGTTTATACAAAATAGCTAAAAGGCATAATTTTAGTGATTTCTTATATTTAGGTAAAAGTGAAAAAGCAAGTAACAAAGATGTAAGAAAAGCGATAATGGCAGATAGTGTAGAAGCAGTGATTGCAGCTTTATATTTTGATGCTGGATTAGAAGAAGCAGAAAAATTTATTGTAGAAAATTTAAAAGAAGAAATAAAACTAGCTAGCAAGCATGTTGGCGAAAAGGACTATAAAACTGTATTACAAGAAATTTTGCAAAAACATGGTGAAGTTAAAATTGAATATGACATTATAAAAGAAGAGGGACCAGACCATGACAAAACTTTTACAGCGCAAATTAAATATAATGGTCAAATACTAACAACAGGAGTAGGAAAAACAAAAAAATCTGCTCAAATGGAAGCTGCTAAAAAAGCAATAGAGGAGATAAAAAGCATAGAAGAGGAGGGAAAATAGATGAAAAAGGAATATATTATACCAATATTTGTACCTCATTTAGGTTGCCCTAATAAATGCGTATTTTGCAATCAAACTAAAATAACAGGAAAGCAAAAACAAGTTACAGCAGAAGAGGCAAGAAAAATTATAGATGAATATTTGTCAAACTTTAAGGATAAAGAAAATAAAGTAGAAATTGCATTTTTTGGTGGCAGCTTTACAGCAATAGACGAAAATATTCAAAATGAACTTTTAGAAGTAGCATATGAATATGTAAAAAAAGGTTTAGCCGATAGCATTCGAATATCTACAAGGCCAGATTATATTACAAAAGATATTTTAAAAAGACTAAAAAAATACAAAGTAAAAACAATTGAGCTTGGAGTTCAGTCTACAAATAATTATGTATTAGCGAGGGCTCAAAGAGGACACACTTTTGAAGATATAAAAAAAGCATCTAAACTAATTAGATTTTATGGATTTAATTTAGGGCATCAAATGATGGTGGGGTTGCCAGAAAGTACAGCTTTAGATGAAGTAAATACAGCAAAAGACCTAATAAAATTAAAACCCAAAATAGTTAGAATTTATCCTGTTTTAGTAATTAAGGATACACAATTAGAAGAAGATTATAGAAACGGAGAATATGAACCATTATCTGTAACTCAAGCAGTAGAAAGATGTGCAGAAATTGCAGATATGTTTAATAAAAAGAAAATAAGCATCATAAGGATAGGTCTTCAAAATACGAATGAAATAACAGACCCAGAAAAAGAAACAAGCCAAGTAGTAGCAGGCCCATATCACCCAGCATTTAGACAATTGGTAGAAGGAAGACTTTGGTATAATGCAATTGTTTCTCAAATAAAAAAATGTAATACAAAGGTAAAAGTCGTAGAAATAAAAGCAAATCCAGAAGATGTAAATAATATAATAGGTCATAAAAAAGAAAATATAAAAAAATTGAATGACATATATGAAGTAGATATTGTACTAAAAACGGATGAGAATATAAAAAATGGAAAATTTGAAATAAGTGTAGAAAAGACATATGATGATTTTTTAGAAGAAAATATAAAAATGAAAGAAACAATAAAAGAATAAAATACAATAAAAAAGCGCATAATTCATAAAAAGGAAAGTTTTTGCAGAAAAATTTTTTTGATGCAAAAGAAAGGAATAGAACTTTTTATGGATTATAAAGAAGTAAGAAAGAAGTTACCGCTAAAAAAGCACGCCTATGAAATATTTTTGTTAATAGTAGGATGTTTTATAATGGCTGGTGGAACTTCTTTTTTCTTGCTACCAAATCAATTATCTTCAGGAGGATTTTCAGGAATAGCCACAATCACATACTACTTATTAAATATTCCACTTGGAACAACAATATTTTTATTAAACATTCCATTGTTTATTATAAGTTTTTTTAGAATAGGAAAAAACTTTTTTGTAAAATCATTAGTAGGCACGGCTGTACTTTCAATTTTTATAGATATATTAGACAAATTTCCACCAATAACACAAGATAGATTTTTAGCGTGTATATATGGAGGAATAGCAATGGGAATAGGTACGGCGCTTGTGCTAAAAGCTAATTCTTCTACAGGGGGTACAGATTTATTAACATATATAATAAAATCATACAAATCACATTATAGTACAAGTTCATTAATAGTTGGAATAGATGTAATTATAGTAGCTTTAAATGTTATATTTTTTCATAATATAGAAATAGGTTTATATTCAGGAATAACAATTTACTTAATGGGAAAAATGATAGACATTATTTTTGAGGGTGTTAATTTTACAAAAATGCTGTTTATTATATCTGATAAATATGAAGAAATAGCAAGAAAAGTAGGAGAAGAAATAGACAGAGGAAGTACAGGAATATATTCTAAAGGAATGTACACAAATGAAGACAAGGTGACTTTGCTTTGCGTAGGTTCAAGAAATGAGATAGCAAAAATAAAGCAAATAGCAGTTAAAATAGACAAAAAGGCATTTATTATAATAACAAATGCAAGAGAAACTTGGGGAAAAGGCTTTAATTCAAGATGAAAGGACATTTGGGGACGGGTCAAGTTTGTCCTTTACATAATTAAGAAAATAAATATATAATAAAAACATATGAATTTTC
>USFC01000091.1 GCA_900553865.1 uncultured Clostridium sp. | reverse complement strand
TTTATTAACAAAATATAATAAAAAGAAAAGCATAAAATATTATTATGCTTTTCTTTTTGCATTAAAAAATATAGTAAAAAATTATAAAAAGTACAGTAGAATAATTGAAAAAAAATCTTTAAAATGTTATACTTAAGTTACAAGGTTAGACAACAAATGATAAAATTAGTCACGAAAGGAGAAAAAAATATGAAACAAAGATGTAATAATGAAAAAGCAATAACACTAATTGCTTTAGTTGTAACAGTAATTGTTCTAATTATTTTAGGTGGCATTAGTATACATTTAATATTAGGTAATAATGGCGTTATTACTAAAGCAGAAGATGCAAAAGAACAACACAAGATAGCAGAACTAGAGGAAAGATTAGAACTAGACAAAGGGCCAGTTTCTATACAAAATCGTGGAGAGGTTCAACTTTCAAAATATATAGATTATATAAAAGGAAAAGAAAATCTTACAGATAGTGATTTTGAAAGAATAGATTCAAAAAACTATTATGTAACATTGGAAGATGATTATGTATTTCTATTAGAAGAGTTGGATAACCAAGATGTAAAAATTACATATAAAGGAACTGCAAATAGAATAGGTCCAGCAATAGCAAAAGTAACTGGAATAAGTACAAGCAACTCAATTTCAGTAACTACAGTTGCTACAAGAGCAGATGGAGGAACATATAAATTTTATATTAAAAGAGAAAAATCAGATGAATATGGAAGTGCAGTCGGAAGCAATAAAACCGGAGAATATACATTTTCAAATTTAGAGCAAAACCATATATTCTATATACAAGTAGAGTTAACAACAGAAAATGGAACAGCAACTAAGGAAATAAGTATAACAACAAAAACAATAGAAGCATTAACACAAGACAATGTAACATTTGTATCAACACCTTCAGGAGATTGGACAAATGGAAAAGTAACAACAACAATGACAATTCATACAAATGAATATATAGTACAATATAGTAAAGACTTAGTAAATTGGAATGTATATGCAACAGGACAAAAAATTGAGTCAACTAAAAATGAAAATATATATGCAAGACTAACAGACGGAAAAAATGTTGGAGAATATGCAACACATATAATAGATAATATTGATACAGATAAACCACAAAATGCAGTAGTAACATTTACATCAGGTGCAGGGGAAATTTCTACAACTGGAACTGCAACAGTAACAGCAACTATAAAACATATAGACCAATTAAGTGGTGTTCAAATAGATGATTGTAAATGGGTATTAACGAATTCAGCCAGTGCATTAGGTGAAAACGCAAGTAGTTATACAGGAACATTTACTAGCAACAATCAACAAATAAGCTTTAAAGTTAGTGCAGAAGGTAGCTATTATGTACATGTACTAACAGTAGATAAAGCAGGAAATAAGAAGGAAACAATAAGTAGCCCAGTAAAAATGACAGCAAATAAACACGTACATACAGGCTCAAGCTCAACAGGTGGAGGTTGCTATACAACTCCAGTATACCATACACATACAGGTAGCAGTAGTTCAGGTGGAGGATGCTACACAGTACCAGTATACCATACACATAGTGGAAGCCCTACAACAGGTGGAGGTTGTTATACAACAGCAATAACACATACACATACAGATGCTTGCTATAATTTAGGAACATGTAACAAAACTACAGGAGATTATGGATATATTACAGGTAGACAAGCTTGTGGATGGTGTGGAAATCCTGATAGCGTTTGTAAACGTAGCTTTAAAGTATATCATAGCGCATGTGGAAGTGCAACAGAGTGGAGAGAAGATTGGGCATGTGGAAATAGTTCATGTGGTTACTCAATACAAAAAAGATATCAAGGTACACATACTTATAGAAAATCTTTAAAATGTACAATAGCAGAAGGAATAACAGGATATAGTTTAGGATGTGGAAAAGATACAACAACAGTAGAAAGTTATGATTTAGGATGTGGATTGTCAGACACAACTCCAATAAGTTATAATTTAGGTTGTGGTTATGAAGTTAATCAAATTACATCATACACAATTAGCTATTAAAATAAATGAAACAAAAGTGGTACTTTAAAAAGTACTGCTTTTGTTTTGAACAAAAAATAAGAAAGATAATACTTTAAAAAATAGTAATATAGACCAAATGGTCAAAAGCCTTGCAATTTAGAAAAATAAATCGTAAAATTATACTGTTTTTAATTGACTTTACATACTATAAGTTATAAAATATGAAAAAACAAATATATATGAATAAAGATTTTAAAGGAGATAGTTAAACGTGATAATTCTATTAGATGCAATGGGCGGAGATAATGCGCCAGATGCAAATATTAAAGGTGCGGTAAATGCAATAAAAGATATAGAAGCAGAAGTATGCTTAATAGGAAATAAAGATATTATAAATAACAAAATAAAGGAATTCTATGGAAAAGATGATATAAAAGAAATATCACCTAAATTAAGCATATATCACACAACAGAAACTATAGAAATGTGCGATATACCAACACAAGCAATTAAGAATAAAAAAGATTCTTCTATGGTAGTAGGTTTTAGACTATTAAAAGAAGGAAAGGGAGATGTATTCATTTCAGCAGGAAATTCAGGAGCACTTTTAACAGGAGCAACCTTGCTTATAGGAAGAATAAAAGGAATAGATAGACCAGCAATAGCAGGAATACTTCCTTCATATAAAGGAAGACTTATGTTGATGGATTGTGGAGCAAATACAAACTGTAAACCTATAAATTTACTTCAATTTGCACAAATGGCTACTATATACAATAGAAATACCTTTGGAATAGAGAACCCAACAGTAGGGCTATTAAATATAGGAACAGAAGAAACAAAAGGAAATGATTTAGTAAAAGAAAGTTATCAATTATTAAAAGAAAAAGCAGAAGAATTGGATATAAATTTTGTAGGGAATGTTGAAGGAAGAGATGCTTTTTCTGGTAAATTGGATATATTAATAGCAGATGGATATACTGGAAATGTATTTTTAAAAACAGTAGAGGGAGTAGGAAAGCTAGTAAAGAGAACATTATCAGAAAGCATAAAGAAAAATATATTTACAACAATAGGTGCAATACCAGCACTTCCTTCAATAAATAGCTTAAAAAAAGCTATGGACTATAAAGAATATGGTGGAGCTTTATTCTTAGGAGTAAAAAGACCAGTGGTAAAAGCACATGGAAGTAGTGATGCAAAAGTATTTGAATTTACTATAAAACAAGCAGAACAATTTGTAAAAAATAAGGCAGTAGAAAAAATGATAGAAAAATTTGAAAAATAATGCTTGACAATTATATAAACTTGTAATATTGTAAAGAAAAACTTAGGAACATTGAGAGGGGGTGTAAAGAAATGACACAAGAAGAAATATTTGAAGAAGTAAAGAAAATTATTGTAGAGCAATTAGGCGTAGCTGAAACAGCAGTTACAATGGATGCATCTTTTATAGATGATTTAGGAGCAGATTCACTAGATATAGTAGAATTAATAATGGCACTAGAAGAAGAATTTGATACAGAAATCCCAGATGCAGACGCAGAAAAAGTAGTTACAGTTGGAGATGTAGTTGATTACATAAAAGACCATGTAGAATAATTGCAAATTATAAATTGAAAGGTAAATCTACCTTTCTTTTTTTAGGACATTTGGGGACGGGTCACTTTTGTCCTTTACATAATTAAGGAAACAAATATATAATAAAAACATATGAATTTTCAAAAATGCTCGTTCTAGCTAAGTAGCGCAGAAATTATAATCGAAATTTGTAGCACCCTTCCATTTAAAAAATGAACTCTTTCCACAAATTTTTCAATAATTTCTAACTCACTTACTTTCTAATAGCGCTTTTTTTCAAATTAATATGTTTTTATTTTTTTAT
>USFC01000090.1 GCA_900553865.1 uncultured Clostridium sp. | reverse complement strand
ATAAAATAATAAAAAATAAAAATTAATAAATAAAAAATTAAATTATTATTTAAAAAATTAGTTCAAAAAATAAATAAAAAATTTTAATTCTAAAACTAAAGATAAAAATATTCAAAAAAAATACAATTTTAAATTTATAATATTATATTTAATTCAAAAATGCAAAATAAAAAAATTTATTCAAAAAAAGAATTTATTCAGAAAAGGAGAAAAAATGAATTTATTAAAAAATGAAATAGAAAATAATTTAACAAAAGAAAATGAAATATTAGCAGTAGAAAATCAAGAAAAATTTATAGAAACAACATTAGGAAAAACAATAAATTTTGGGCTAGACCTAGGATTAAGAGCACTTTTGCCAGATTTTATAGAACAACAAATTATTGATATAAAAGATATATTTATGGAAGAAGGATTTTCAAATGGAGTAAAAAAACTTTTATCTTCGGCAATTGATTTTGGCAAAAGTGCTGCAGGAATAGTAACAGGAAACTTTGAAAACATTTCACAAGTTCAAACTGCAATAAAAAATGGAGGTATTATAGATGGCGTTTCAGGAATAGTTGATAGTGTGTTAAGCAAAGTAAATAAAACAGGAAAATTATCATACAATGTAACAAATACAATAAGAAAAGGAAAAAATTTAATATTAAATAGTATAACCAATAAAATAGAAGAACAATTTCAAAATCAATTAGATGCAGCAGAAAAGTTACAAAAATATGAAAACAACTGGAAGCAATATTTTAATAATAGAGATTTTACGGGGATGCAAAAAGAATATGAAAAAATAAGAGAAAAACTGAAAATATTAATACCTATGGAAAACACATTAAAACAAGCAAGAACTATAGAAAATTTACATACATTAATAAAAAATAATGGACAAGACTTCAATTTAAGCAAAGAAGAGCTAGAATTAGTAAATCTATTAGCTTGAAAAACTTAAATACATTGATTTATCTTGTGAAGAATTGTGGAAAAATGGAGAGAATATAGATTAAAAATTTACTACAAAAATACGCAAAAAAAGATTATAAAAAAGTGCTAAAAAACTTAAATTTCCGTAAGTTTTTTAGCTTTTTTTCTTGCATATTTTTCCTCTATAAAGTATAATACATATGTAGTTTAAATATAAAGAAAGAGGTATGAAAATGGAAGAAAATAAAGACGGAAAAATTATAGACAGAGATATTGAACAAGAAATGAGAACAGCATATATAGATTATGCAATGAGCGTTATTGTATCACGTGCACTTCCAGATGTTAGAGATGGTTTAAAACCAGTACATAGAAGAATTTTATACACAATGTACCAAGATGGTTTAACTTCAGACAAGCCATACAGAAAATCTGCAACAACAGTAGGAGACGTTTTAGGTAGATACCATCCACATGGAGATAGTTCAGTTTATGATGCAATGGTAAGGATGGCACAAGATTTCTCACTAAGATATCCACTTATTGACGGTCATGGAAACTTCGGTTCAATAGACGGAGACGGAGCAGCTGCTTACCGTTATACAGAAGCGAGAATGTCAAAAATAGCAGAAACAATGCTTACAGATATAGAAAAAAATACAGTTAATTTTATGCCAAATTTTGATGATAGATTGCAAGAACCAGCTGTATTACCAGCAAAAATACCAGCATTATTAGTAAATGGTTCATCTGGTATAGCAGTAGGTATGGCAACAAATATACCACCACATAACTTAACAGAAATAATAAATGGAATTATTAAAGTAATAGAAGAAGATAATGTTTCAGACGAAGAGTTAATGAGCATAATAAAAGGGCCAGATTTCCCAACAGAAGGAATCATTTTAGGTAGAGAAGGAATAAAAGAAGCATATTCTACAGGTAGAGGAAAAATAACTTTAAGAGCAGAAGCTGAAATAGAAGAAATGAGTGGAAATAAACAAAGAATAGTAGTACATTCATTACCTTATCAAGTAAATAAAGCAAAATTAATTGAAACAATAGCAGGTTTAGTTCGTGAAAAAAGAATAGAAGGAATATCAGAAATAAGAGATGAATCTGATAGAGAACACAAAGTAAGAGTTGTAATAGAATTAAAAAGAGATGCAAATGCCCAAGTTGTTTTAAATTTATTATATAAATTTACACAAATGCAAACAACCTTTGGAATTATAATGCTTGCATTAGTAAATGGAGAACCTAAAATATTAACATTAAGACAATGTTTACAATATTATATTGAACATAGAAAAGATGTTATTCTTCGTAGAACACAATTTGATTTAGACAAAGCATTAGCAAGAGCTCATATTTTAGAAGGATTAAAAATTGCTCTAGATAATATTGATGAAGTTATTAATATTATACGTAATTCTTATGATGATGCAAAAGAAAGATTAATGAAACGTTTTGGACTTTCAGATATACAAGCACAATCAATACTTGATATGAGATTAAAAACATTATCAGGTTTGCAACGTGAAAAAATAGATGAAGAATATAAACAATTAATGGAATTAATCGAACATTTAAGAAATGTATTAAGTAGCGAAAAACTAGTATTTGACATTATTAAAGAAGAATTAATCGAAATTCGTGATAAATATGGTGATGAAAGAAAAACTCAAATTGCAGCTGCTGAAGGCGAGTTTGAAATAGAAGATTTAATAAAAGAAGAACAATGTGTTGTTACTTTAAGCCATTTTGGTTATATTAAAAGAATGCCAATAGACACATATAAAAGTCAAAGAAGAGGTGGAAAAGGAATAACAGGAGTTACAACAAAAGAGGATGACTTTATAAAGCAAATATTTACAGCCTCAACTCATGATACAATATTATTCTTTAGCAATAAAGGAAAATTGTACAAATTAAGAGGTTACGAAATACCAGAAGCAGGTAGAACAGCAAAAGGAACAGCAATTGTTAATTTACTACAATTAGATAATGGAGAAAAAATATCTGCAGTTATTCCAATTCAAAATTTTGCAGAGGGAAAATATTTATTAATGGGAACAAAAAATGGTTTGATTAAGAAAACCCCATTAATGGAATATGATTCCTCAAGAAAAACAGGATTATTAGGAATTACACTAAAAGATGAAGATGAATTAATAGATGTAAGACTTACAGACGGAGAAGATAATGTAGTATTAGTTACTAAAAAAGGCATGAGTATTACATTTGAAGAAAAAGATGTACGTCCTGTTGGAAGAACAGCACAAGGTGTAATAGGAATCCGTTTAGATGATGATGATGAAGTAATAGGCATGGAATCTATAATAGGAAAAACAAATGCTACATTACTTGCTATTACAGAAAATGGATTTGGAAAAAGAACAGAGCTAGATGAATATAGAGTTCAAAACAGAGGCGGAAGAGGAGTTATTACCTACAAAGTAACACCAAAAACAGGAAATATAGTAGGAATTAGAATTGCAACAGGTGTAGAAGATGTAATGTTAATTACAGATAAAGGTACAATTATAAGGTTAAAAGTAGACGAAATAAGTGTATTAGGAAGGTCTACACAAGGAGTAACATTAATGAGAACAAACGACGGTGGAAAAGTAGTAAGCATAGAAATTATTAATCCAGAAGATGAAGAAGGCGCTAGCGAAGCAAGTGGAGAAAATAAGGAATAAATATGGAAATACAAAGATTAAATATATTAATTGAAAGTGAATTATATCGATTGGTTTTAAGCAATTCTCAAGATGAGATATCAAAAATAACCTTAAACTCAGTAAGTCAATCAGTAGTTCAATTTGTAGAAAAATATGGAGAAGAATTAACACCAAAAAATATAGACTACTTAACACAGCGCATTTGGGAATATATAAATTCAAAAATTAAAAGAAATAAAAAAATGTTAGAAGATAATATAAGATAAAAAATAACTCTAAATTATTAAGCAAAAAATTTAATAAT
>USFC01000089.1 GCA_900553865.1 uncultured Clostridium sp. | reverse complement strand
TTCATTTTTTAGTTTTCTATTAGCACATTAACTTACTTTATTTTCAATTTTTATTATAATTTGAGCATTATTAATAAAACAAAACTTTTTATTGTTCTGCGCTTTAATTTATTTTTCATTTAATTTTTTTGGATTTTTTTAGATTTAATATTATTCGAATAATTTTAAATAATAATTTGATTAAAAAAAATTTATAAAAGCACAAAATGTGCTAAATAGATTGTTTCTTATTTATATCACATTTTGTGCTTTTTGTAAACATAATGTTTAAATTTTGTCTTAAGAAAATATCAACATAAAATGACATATTCCTACAATTCAGTCTTTTAGTTTACATATAAAGTGTAGTTCTAAAAGAAATTACGCTATTACTACGTACAGCAGTGCCACTGTTTCTATACTCTGTGCAATAATTGTTGTTATCATAACCTCCACCTCTGCTAGCACAAGGGTATGCATTGCTACTAGTAGCATAAGTACAATATTCTGTAGTCCATTCATAATTATTTGATGCCATATTTTTATATCATTATCTTCTATTACTATACCTTGAGTTACATTTAATCCACTATCTTGTGCTATCTTAAAGCCTTGTGGTACTTTTATAAAGTTCCCATTTGTATCTTTTACTGTTGTTGGAGCTTCAAAATAATTTCCACCTTTTGCGCTTTCTATTGGTACTACATTTTCAATATTACTCTCTATATAACTTTCTATTTTTTCTATATTTTCTCTTGTTTTTCTCATTACTATATTTCCTCCCCAGTTCTTACATCAACTAGCTTTCTGTCTTCCGATTTCTGACATTCGTCCTCCGCTTCTGGTCTACTCTTGGTCAAATATTTAAAATTAAGAAGAGTGTCCCTAGTGTTCCGAAATCGGAACGAAAAAGACCGTCCCTACTGTTTCTTTTTAGCTTTATTTTTTCCTTTTTATTTACAATTTCAACATTTTGCTATAAAATGCTAATATACGATTTTAAAATGTTATAGAAAGGCACGAATTTTATATGGAAAAGTTTATTTCAAAAAGTGAACAAGATACAATTAATTTTGCAAAAGCTTTTGCAAAGAATTTAAAAAAAGGTGATATTATAGTTTTAACTGGTGAATTAGGCTCTCGGAAAAACTAAGTTTACTCAAGGGGTACTTACTTATTTTGGCCTTGAAGAAGAAATTTCTAGTCCTACTTTTACCATTGTAAATGAATATCATAAAGATAATACAAATATTTACCATTTTGACGTTTACCGCTTAGAAGATACTGATGAATTCTATGCTATGGGTGGAGAAGAATATTTTGAAAATGGTATTTGCATTATTGAATGGGGCGAGCAAATTGAAGAAATTTTGCCAAAAGACTATACTAAAATAACTTTTTCTAAATCTGAAGAAAATGAAAATTATAGAGAATTAAAAATAGAACAAAAGCGGATATTAATAACTTTTGTACTTATTAAAACATTTTAAAGTCCGCGTCTTTGTTCGCGTGCGAAATTTGTAAAGCAAATTTCTGTACAATATATTTCTATTATAGGAAATTCGAAGAACTTTCCTATAATAGAATCAAAGAGGCATGCTTAATATTTTAGACATTTTAGCAAACTTTTTATGCCTCGTCTTTGTTCTCCCGCCAAATTTTATTACATAAAATTTGTGTGGAATATTAAACTAAACTTTGTAAAAAAAGGTTTACAAATCTTGTCTATTAATATAGAATATTGTTGAATTATTATGAAAAGAAGGTAGTTAATTTGAAAATTTTAAGTTTAGACACTTCTTCTAATATTTGCTCTGTAGCTATTTTAGAAGATACAAATATTGTAGCTCAAAAATGTATTGAAAATGAACTTACTCACTCACAAAAACTTATGCCTTTAGTGGATGAAATTTTAACCCAAACTAAACTTACTTTAAAAGACTTTGACTTTTATGCTTGCTGCACAGGTCCCGGTTCTTTTACTGGCGTTCGTATTGGGGTATCTACTGTAAAAGCTTTTTGTGATGTTACAAATGTGCCTGTTGTGGGAGTTAGTTCTTTAGAAAGTTTAGCTTATAATACACTTAATTTTGCAAACAATACTGATATAGTTTGCGCGGTTTTAGATGCAAAAAATGATAATGTTTATTTTGGTTTATTTAAAAAAATAGAATCTCATTTTGAGCTATTAGAAAATTTAGATGCAAAAAATATTGATGAAATGATTGCAACCTTAGAAAAATATTTTAATACTCCTATTTTATTTGTTGGAGATGGTGCAAAAAAGCATCAATGCAAATTACAAGAACATTTTTCACACTCTATTTTTACTCCAGATTTATATGATAAGCAAACTGCCATTAGTGTTGGAATTTCTGGATATTACCATTATGCAAATGGAGAAGCTGGTACTTCAAATTCTATTGTTCCACTTTACTTAAGGAAATCTCAAGCTGAACGTGCTTTAGAAGGTGAAAAATAGATGATAGATATTAAAAAAATAGAAATTTTTAAAATGTTGCCAAATGATTTAGAGGAAATTAAACAAAATTTACAAACAGATTTTGATGATTTTTGGAATTTTGAAATATTTAAAGAAGAACTTGTAAATAATAATTCTATATATTTAGTTTTAAAATATGAAAATGAAATTGTTGCATTTGGCGGTATTAAAATTATACTAGATGAAGCAGATATAATGAATATTGTAACTAAAAAAGACAAAAGAAATCTTGGTTTTGCTGGGCTTTTATTAAATGAGTTAATTAATTTAGGCAAAAAGAAAAATTGCAAGACTATAACTCTTGAAGTAAATGAAAATAATTTACCTGCAATTAAGCTTTATAAAAACTTTAATTTTAAAGAAGTTGGCAAAAGAAAAAATTACTACAAAAATGGTGATACTGCTATTTTAATGACTTTAGAACTAGACTAAAAGAATATTGTTAGAAGTTTAATTTTCTAAGCTTACTTTAAGGTAGCTTAACTTCTAACTTTAAATTTTGAAAGGAGAAACAAATGAAAAAGAAAAATGAATTATCTTATAAAGATTTAAAAATAACTTGTGACCCAAATGTATTTGACTTTGAGGACACAACTAACTTAACCCCTATCGTTACAGGAATAGGTCAAGAACGCGGAATTAAAGCTTTAGAATTTGGAATTAATGTAGATATAAAAGGCTACAACTTATACTTAGAAGGTCCTAGCGGCGTAGGAAAAACTATGTATGCCAAAAATTATTTAGATAAAATTTCTAAAAAACAAAAAACACCTTCTGACTGGTGCTACATCTATAATTTTGATAATCCTAATGAGCCTATAGCTGTTTCTTTTCCTGCTGGACAAGGAAAAGAATTTAAAGAAATTATGGATACTTTTGTTAAGGAAATTAAAAGTGATATAAAAAGCACTTTTAATAATGATGATTTTGAAAAAGAGAAACAACTAATTAAACAAGATTTTGAACAAAAAAGAACTTCTTTACTTGAAAAATTAAATGAAGATGCTGGAAAGCATGGTTTTCAAGTAAAATCTGCTCAAAATGGAATTTACATGATGCCTATTTTAAATGGAAAAACTATTGAAGAAGAAGAATTTGAAAAGTTAGATGAAGATATTAAAAAGCAATTTGAAGAAAAATCTAGTATTGTTCAAGAACAAATTATGGAAGTAATTTCTAAGATAAAAGAAATTGAAAGAGCTTCTGACAAGCATTTAGAAGAATGGCAAGCAAATATTGCTTTGCTTACAGTAAATTCTCATATAAATTATATAAAAAATAAGTATAAAAGAAATAAAAAAGTCAACAAATTTTTAGCAGATATTAAACAAGATATTTTAAAAAATATTTCTATATTTACTGAGGATGATTCTAAAGCACACGACGAAGAAGCTTTTAGCTTTATACAGCGTCGTCGTCAAGTTTTTTTTCAACATTTTTTTCGGCGGGGCAGAGCCCGCGTTCGCTGCTGCGGACAAAATCCACAAACTCCATCACTTGAGGCAGATTTGCGTAGTCGTTCGCAAGCAGATCCAAGGCTTCGGAGCGGGGCATCTCACTG
>USFC01000088.1 GCA_900553865.1 uncultured Clostridium sp. | reverse complement strand
ATATGGACATTGGGAAGGAGATTTAGTAATAGGAACGAAGAAAAGAGGAGCAGTATTATTTACATTGACAGAAAGAAAGACAAGAGAAGAAATAATAGTGAAAATACCAGGAAAGAAAGCGGAATATGTAGCTCAAGCATTAGATTTAATAGAAAGAAGATATAAAAAAATATTTTATACAAAATTTAAGACAATAACTTTTGATAATGGTGGAGAATTTAGAAATTGGAAGTCATTGGAAAAATCATATGATAATCGAAGAAAAACAGCAAGAACACAAGTATATTATGCACATCCATATCGTTCAGGTGAACGAGGAAGCAATGAAAATGCGAACAGATTAATAAGACGATTTATTCCAAAAGGAATTGATATAACGCCAATATCAGAAGAATATATACAAAAAATAGAAGATTGGATAAATAATTATCCAAGAGCTATGTTTAATTATAAAAGTACCAACGAAATCTTAAGCGAATTATGTGCATAATAAACCGGAAATTTATTATTGCCATTTATATTTTCTATATTTTTTTATTTTTTTACTTGACATTTATATATGTGTTGTGCTAATATATTAATTGTTCCACACGGAGAGGTGGTCGAGTTGGTTTATGGCACCAGTCTTGAAAATTGGCGTAGGTTAATAGCCTACCGTGGGTTCGAATCCCACCCTCTCCGCCAACGTAGCAATAAAAGACCTTGAATTTAATTCAAGGTCTTTTACTTTCAAAAAAAATCCTAACAAATATTTGTTAGGATTTTAAATTAATAATATAAAGAATTTAAAGTATTTACAGCATTTACTATGTTTTGTGTATTATTTTTTATTGCATTAACAGCTGTAACAGCTATAATTATACCAATTATACCAACTATAATTCCTATTATACTACAAACTATACCTGCTATAGCTAAACTTTTTGATTTTCCAGTTTCCTTTGACTTTTTCAATCCCAAAATAGATAATATAAGCCCTACAACACCAGTTATGCAATAAAAATTTAAGAATATTGATACTAAACCAACTACAAATCCAGCTATTGCTAAGCCATTATTTGGTTGATTTTCTAAGTTTTGTGTATTATTTTCCATATTTTCGTCCATACTTTTCCCCCCTTTTTTATTAAACTCAAACATAGTATAACATTAGTCAAAAAAAAAATCTACAAAAATATTAAATTTTTTCTTGACTGTTAAAAAAATGTATATTATAATGAACAAAGTTCAGTAACGGAGGATTACCCAAGTGGTTGAAGGGGACAGTTTGCTAAACTGTTAGGGTTCGCAAGGGCCGCGAGGGTTCAAATCCCTCAGCTTCCGCCATAAGATATGAAGATGTATAGTCTTTGTATCTTTTTTTTGTGAAAAAAATAATAGAAAAAGTGAAAGGTAAAAGTGAAAAACACTTGCGAGGGGGTAGAACATCTAATGGATGAAAAGATAGTGAATTTGGAAAATAGAAGTCAGGAAGAAATAGATAAATTGTACGAATATGTTGGTGCTTTAGAAAGTGAACTGAATGAAAAAGTAGAAATATTTAAAGAAAAATTAAAAGAGGAAGCTAACAAATTCGATTTTATAAATAAAATATACATATTAAGTGAAGAAGACAGTAAAAATATTAATAAGAAACTTTATAAAATATGTGTGGTAGAAATTAAAGCTTTTGGCGTAATACTAGAAAATTATTTAGATTTAGACGGGTGGAAATTACAAATTAGTTGTATAGGCGAAGAATATAGTGAAAATGAAAGAAAGTTAATAAAATTTTTAGAAGAAAAGAACGTTAAATATAGTTTCGAAGAAAATAGAAAAATTAGAATATATAGTTATAACTATAATGAAAAAATTGCAAATATTGTAAATGATAATATAAGAATTTTAAAATGGAACAGAAGGGACGGTCTTTTTCGTTCCGATTTCGGAACACAAGGGACACTCCTTTAAAAATCGAATATTTGGCTAAGAGTAGACAAAAAACGGAGGTCAGATATCGGAAGACTGAGGTCGGAAATCAGACCTCAGATCTCTAACATCTGAAATCATAGGGAGAAAATCTGATTGTAAAAAGGATTTTCTGATTATTGATGAAGAATTTGAGATAGGAGAAATAAATATGAAAAAAACAAGAGAAAATGTAGAAAAGATGAAAAGTGAAAGCCTTGAGGCTGTATACGCGCACACACACAAGTAGTTTTAGTGAAAGAATAAAATATTTTAGAAAGAGAAAAAGGCCAAGCTTCAAGTACCACTGGAACCATATGGAGTATATGATATGGCTGGAGCAGTGTGGGAAAGAACATCAACTAGCGACTGGTACTACAGTTCATGGTCGAGCGACAACTCTTATTTTCCAGCCTTGAACTATTCGTTCTTTGGTAGAGGTGGACACTTATGGGACGGTTCACGTGCTGGTGTGTGTGCGTTCTACCGCGGTACTGGGGACAGTATCTACTTCAATGGCTTCCGCGCAGTCCTAGTAAACAAATGACAAGAAGTCAGATGACAGAAGTCTGATGTCGGAGGTCTGATATCTAAACTCAGATATCTAATGCCAGCAGGCAAATGTAGGAAAAAGGAAACTTCCCCTCAATAGTACCAAAATACTATAGAGAGGGGAAGTTTTTATTTTGTTATTTTTTCTTTTTTAGCAGTTTCTTCTGTAACATTTTCTTTATTAATTGCATTTTTTGAAAATTGTTTATTTTTTAAATTATCTTTTGCTACAGTCATTAATAATTTAATTCTATTTGTTTGATTTGCTTCACTAGCACCTGGGTCATAATCTATAGGTGAGATATTTGCTTCAGGGTATTTGTTTCTAATAGTTTTTATAACACCTTTTCCTACAACATGGTTTGGAAGACAAGCAAATGGTTGAACACAAACTATATTTGTAATGCCATGTTCCATATATTCAATCATTTCAGCTGTTAAAAACCAACCTTCACCAGTTTGATTCCCTATAGATAAAACATCTTTTACTTGTTCTTCTAAATGCCATATATCACAAGGTTGCATATAACCTTTTTTAGAACTAGCTAATGCTAATCTCATATCTTTTTCTAAAATGTCAATTAATTTAATTGCTGTTTTAAATACTTTTGCTTTAAATTTATCTGTTTTTATTAATTGATTAAATGTAATTTTATGCGTTGCAATAAATTTTATAAATCCCATAAAGTCAGGTAAAATTACTTCTGCACCTTCTTCTTCTAATTTGTTTGTAACAAAGTTATTTCCAAAAGGATGATATTTAATTAATACTTCTCCGACAATACCTACTTTAGGTTTTTCCACTGAAGTATCTAATTCTATTTTTTCAAAGTCGTTTACAATATCATAAATACTTTGTTTAAATTCTTTCATGGTAGATTTTTCTACCATTTTTTTGCATTTATCCATCCATGTGTTAAATAATTTTTCAGTTTCACCTTTATTTACTTCATATGCTCTATTTTTTGTAAGCATTTTCTGAAGTAAATCTGCATAAATAACACATTTTAATAATCTTTCAACAAGTGGAATTGTTATTTTAAATCCTGGCATTTTTTCCATACCAACAACATTAAATGATATAACAGGGACTTTTTCGAAGCCAGCATCTTTTAATGCTTTACGAATAAATCCTATATAGTTTGTCGCTCTACATCCGCCACCTGTTTGTGACATTATTAAAGCAGTTCTATTTAAATCATATTTTCCAGATTGAAGAGCTTCTATCATTTGACCAGTTGTTAAAATTGAAGGATAACAAGCATCATTATTTACGTATTTTAAACCTGTTTCTACAGTATGGTCTGTACAATTCCTTAAAAGTTCTACTTTATAACCACAAGAGCGTACGGCAGCTTCAATTAATTCAAAATGAATTGGAGCCATTTGAGGAATTAATATTGTGTAATCTTTTTTCATATCTTTTGTAAATATTACTTTATTACATTCATAATTTCCATTTGAAACTTCTTTTTGTAGGCTTTCACGTTTTTTCATACTAGCTAAAAGTGAACGAATACGAATACGTACAGCACCTAAATTATTAATTTCATCTA
>USFC01000087.1 GCA_900553865.1 uncultured Clostridium sp. | reverse complement strand
AGCGAAACTATTTGCGTCAAGGAGTGTCCCAAGTGTTCCGAAATCGGAACGAAAAAGACCGTCCCTAATGCGTCAGTTTTACACTTTCTATTATTTCTTTGCATTCTTTCCAATTTGACACTTTTATATTTTTGTATTCCTTTTCTAGTCTTTTTAATATATTAGCAGTATCATCAGTAGAATCTAAATCTGCTATTATAATGTCTTTTATGTTTTCTTCTTTTCCATAGATTATTCTAAATAGAAAATTTCTTAAAAATCCTTCTATTTTATTTTCTTGATTTTTTACAGCTACTATAACATATATTCCGTCTGATTTTAAGTTTGTGTATGTATATATATTTATTATTGTTTTTATAATTTCAAATAAACCATATAAAGCCAAGGTCCAAAGTATTGTATTAAAAATAAAATCTCCCATATTATATTTCTCCTTTAACATATAATATGAGAGATTTGTTATTTGGTGACGTCACTATTTTATTTGTTCTAAATTCATTAATTCATTTTTTCTAAATGTCATTTTCAATAAGCAAGGTGATGTTATATCTAAAATGGTATCATTATATACTAACTTAACATCTTTATTTACTTTGCACCAATTTAATAGAAAAAATTTTATCGAACCTCCGGTGACTTACAACTGCAATTTTCTTTCCTTCATATTCTTTTAATATTCTATCAAAAAATTCTGTCATTCTTTTTCTTGTATCTTCTGCACTTTCTCCATCAGAAGTTTTAAATTTTCTATCTAATAGTTGTTCTTGTGAAGGATCTCTTGTATTTTTATCCTTCATGAATTCTCCTAGTTCTTTTAAGTTTCCTAATTTTCTTTCACTTAAATTATTATCTAAATTAATAGGCAAATTATTAATATTAGCAACATATTTTGCTGTAGCTTTCGCCCTAGTATAACTGCTTGACCATATAACGTCAATGTTATTTAGTTCAATATTCCCGCTTAATCTTTTTGCTTGCTCTTCCCCTTGTACAGATAATATTTCTTTTTCATTAATCATTTGAGAATCTTCATTTGTGTTTCTAATTCCATTTTCATTAATAGTTTCGGCATGTCTAATTAAATAAATTATAGTTTCTTTCATTTTTTATGTCTCCATTTTCTTATATTTTTTCATATCATAATATATGATAACTTAGATTTGAGTCTAAATTTAAAATTGTAATTTATAGTTATCTTCTATTTAAAATTATACCACTTGTATTTTTAAATTCTTCTTCAATATCATTTTCAATTAAATAAGTAATAACTGTATTATATTATTTGCAAATCATATTATTTATTTAATAACCAATCTGCTATATCAATAATTTCTATTCCTTCTTTAATATAACCTTCATGATTTAGTTTTGCAATAATTATTTTTTTATACCCATCTCTTATATTTAATAATGGTGTTATTTCTCTATTCAATACTTTTTCACTTTCCAAATTATCTGTTACTTGAATATATATTTGTTCATCATTTTTCATAGCTACAAAATCAACTTCTTTTTCATACAAATTTCCAACATATATTTCATATCCTCTACGTAATAATTCAATTGCTACAATATTTTCAAGTATTCTTCCATAATCTTCATTTTTTCTACCTAAAATTGCTCTTCTAAATGATGTATCTACTAAATAATATTTATCTTGAGTGTTCAAATATTTTTTTCCTTTTATATCATATCTGCGTACTTTATAAAACGCATATGCATTACACAAGTATTCAATATATTTAGCAATTGTTTTATGATCTGCTGTTTGATTACTAGATTTTAATAAATTTTCTATTTTAGTTGAAGATGTTAGATTAGAAACATTATCTAATAAATAATCGCTTAATTTTTTTAATAAATCTTCATTTTTTATATTATATTTTTGAACAATATCTCTTAATATTAATGTATTATAAATATCACTTAAATAATTATTTTTATCAACTAATTCTTTATATAAATAGGAACCTGACATTCCTCCATCTTGCATAAATGTATTAAATGCTAGATATTGATTATCATAATTAAAATATTTCATATATTCTTCAAAAGAAAATGGATATATCTTAATTTCGAAAGTTCTACCTGTAAATAATGTTGCTAAATCACTTGATAATAAGAATGCATTTGAACCTGTAATATATATATGATATTTTTCTTCTGCATGTATGCTATTTATTACATCTTCAAAACCATTACATTTTTGTATTTCATCAATTAATACATAATTTTCTTTGCTTTCATCAAAATTACCATCTATATAATTATATAATTTATCTCCAATCAATAAATTATCAAATTTCTTTAAATTATAGTTGATATGAATTATATTGGAATTATCAATATTCTTTTCGATATATTTTTTTAATAACTCTAATAATTTAGATTTTCCCGATCTTCTTACTCCTGTTATCACTTTAATATCAGGAGTATCAATTACTCTTATCATTGTATTTAAATACATATCTCTATCAATTATTTTCATTCACTCCACCTCTATAATTATTATAACAATCTATTCCCGAAAAGTCAATTTTTTTTATTTTTAGGGAATTAATCAAATTTTATTACTTATTTTATGCAATAAAATATAGAATATTCATAATGAAAATTAGTTTAATATCTATAATACAAAAAAGATTAGACAATTTAAATCTAATCTTTCATATAAATTGTAATTTATCAAGATGATTATAGCATACTATAATCTATCTTTTACATTATTATAATATCAATATTTTCTACTTATTATATTCCAAACGAACCAATTATTGGATCCTCAAATAATGCAATATGAAGTGGAAAAAATGTAAAAATTAAAAAGCACGAACATAATACTAATAAAATAATAATAGGTATTACATTACTACAAGAAGATGTTGATTGCATTTTTTGATATGCCACATATTGCCCTAACCCTACTGCTATAAAAAAACTACCAATATCCACAATAGCAAAGTTTGTTCCTATTATTCCAACATATGTATAGAAAAATATTACTACAAAAGACATAGCTAATATAATTCCTAACACTTTAGCACATAAATAATTAGGTATAACTTTCCCTTTATAAGAAAAACCTATAATAGTACTTATTAGCATTGGGAAAAATAATAATTTCAAATGTTCCCATGTACTTTCATTTACAGCACTAAATGTCCCTACTAATGGATTATTATTAGACCACCCAAATGTAAAATGTAAAAGTGTTCCTACTATCATTATAAAAATAGTACTTATAATTTCAAATTTTAAAATAGAACTTTTTTTAGGCATATATAACCCCCCTTATATGTATATATGATTAAAATTTTCAATGTGTTACTAAAAAATATAGATTAACCTATTTTAGATTAACCTATAACATTCTATTTTTATTAATGTTCTGCATCTGCTTTTGTCCTATGGATTGTTCCTTTTGGGTGCTGTGGTGGTGCATATATTGAATATAATTTAATTGGAAGATTTCCTATATTAGTAAGATTATGCCATTTTCCTGCTGGTATTACGATAGCAAAATCATCACATACTTTTCTTTCAAAATTAAGATTATTTTTATTATCACCCATTTGAACTAAACCAAATCCTTGCTCAATTCTAATAAACTGGTCTAAATTTGAATGCATTTCTAATCCAATACTTTCTCCTACATTTATACTCATTAATGTAATTTGTAAATGTTGTCCTGTCCATAATGCTGTACGAAAATTTTTGTTTTGCTTTGTTATTTCATTTATATTAATCACAAATGGTTCTGCTCCATAATCTTTTATATAATATGGATTCATCCTATTATAATCCATATTATAATAGTTTATATAGCCATATACATCATCATATTGTCTATAATTATCATAATAGTTTTTATATAAATCATTCATATTATACATTTAATTAAATTCCTTTCATATATTACTTATATTATAATATATGATAATTTAACTAAATGTGCTATTATAATTATTTTCAGCTTCTTTTACTACTAAAATATCACTTTAAAATTACTAATTCTTGTTACGATTATATAATAAAAGGTAGATAATTTCAACTGGT
>USFC01000086.1 GCA_900553865.1 uncultured Clostridium sp. | reverse complement strand
AAAAAATAAATGGACTAATTGTATGTATTATTACAGTGATTTGTCTTAAATATTAAAAATACTCATATCCAATGGATATGAGTATTTTTAATATTTAAAATTTATCGATGAATAATATATAGTAGTCGAACTTAAAAAAGTTCGTAAATAGATTCTTCAAGGCTCTTGTTATTTTTAGTTATTTTTTTCAAATTTTTCTTTAATGTTGCCCAATACTTTTCTATAGGATTTAAATTTGGAGAATATGGTGGTAAAAATATTAGTTTTAGATTTTTATTAGCATTTTTACATAATTCGTATAATCTACTCTTACAATGAAATGTTGCATTATCCATTACAATAGCTTTATTTTTTTCTACTTCATTTAAAAACATTTCTTTAAACCATTTTTCGAAAAACTTACTATCCATTATTTTATCGTACACTAAAGGAGAGATAATCTTATCTCCACATTTTCCTGCTACTATATTTGTTCTTTTGTATTTTTTACCTGGTATTTTATCGTAAACTTTTTTACCTCTTATAGCTCTTGCATATTCTCTATAAATATAACCTTGTATTCCTGTTTCATCAATATATACTATATCTTCTTCGCTAAAGTTTTTTATCTCATTTAAATATTTATTTACTTTTTCCTTACATTGTTCTTTGTATGAAGTTGTCTTTTTTTTCGTGTTATATTTAATTTCTTTAATGCTTTTCTTATTGCACACTCACTACAATTAAACTCCTCTGCAATCTCAACTAAATATGCATCTGGATGTTTTTCTATATATTTAATTAACTTTTCTGGATAAATCTTTTTTGGTTTTCTAACCTGTATTTTTACTTCACCTAATTTACCTTCCTTTTCTTTATTTATCCACCTAGTTAGTGTTGTTTCAGATATTTTAAATACTTTACAAGTTTCTTTGTAAGTATGGCCTTCTCTTTGGTATTCTACTGCTCTTTGTTTAAACTTTATATCATAACTCATATTATATTTGTTAACTTATTTAATAATTTTCATACCTTTATTATTAAGTTCGTTTACTATAAAATGTACCCTATAGAGTAGACAGCTAATAAAAAGGTCTACTCTATAGGGTATTTTTGTATATAATTAAATAAATAATAATTAGATCGGAGAAAATTTTAATGAGTAAAAAATTATTTACAGAAGAGGAAATAATAATATTAAAACAAAACAAATACGTTAAGAAAGTAACTTCAAAAGGTATTACCTATACAGATGAATTTAAAAGAATATTTATAGATGAAAATGGTAATGGTAAACTTCCTAGAATAATATTTGAAGAGTGTGGCTTCAATATCGATATTATAGGCATGCAAAGAGTTAAATCTTCTGCTAGCAGATGGCGTACGGCCTTTAAAAATGGCGGAGCTATAAAACTTACAGATACTCGCAAATACAATACTGGAAGACCTATTGAGAAAGATCTTTCAATAGAAGAAAAATACAAAAAACTAGAAGCTAAAATGAAGTTACTTCAAGCTGAAAATGAATTACTAAAAAAGTTAGATATGATAGAAAGGAGAGTGTTAAAGAAGAAGTAAGTTTATTTTCTTGTGAAAAATATGAGATTATTAAGTCTACAATAAAAAAATATAAACTTAAAAATATGATAAGTTATTTATGTAAAGTTGCAGGTGTATCACGTTCTGGGTATTATAAATACTTCTCATCAGAAAGCAAGGATTTAAGAAAATCAAGAGAAGATAAAGATATTTTATCAAAAGAAAATGTATTAAAAGCTTTTAACTTTAAAGGACGTAAAAAAGGTGCAAGACAAATAAAAATGGTTTTAAAAGATAGATTTAATATAATATATAATTTAAAGCGTATTAGGAGAATCATGAAAAAATATGGAATAGTTTGCCCGTATAGAAAAGCGAATCCTTACAGACGTATGATGAAAGCAAGTAAAGAGCATACTATTGTTTCTAATTTCATAAACAGAGAATTTAAGCAAGATATACCATATAAAGTGCTATTAACAGATATTACATATTTAAGTTATAAAAATGGAAAAAAAGCATACTTGTCTACAATAAAAGACTCCTCTACAAATGAAATATTAGCTCATTATGTCTCAGATAACCTACGGTTAGATATTGTTTTAAATACACTAGAAAAACTTAAGTCAAATGTGAATTTAAAACTCCATAGCGAAGCTATTTTACACTCAGATCAAGGTGTTCATTACACGAGTCCTAAATTTCAAAAGCAAGTACAGCAATTAGGTTTAAAACAATCTATGTCAAGGAGAGGCAATTGCTGGGACAATGCTCCACAAGAATCATTCTTTGGGCATTTTAAAGATGAAGTTATTCTTAGCAAATGTAGTACATTAGAAGAAGTGATAAAAGAAATAGATGATTATATGGATTACTATAATAATTATAGATATCAATGGAATTTAAGCAAGATGACTCCTGTTCAGTACAGAAATCATCTTGTTTCTTAGAAATACCTTTTTTTAAATTGTCCTTGACAAAGGGTACACTTTAAATATTTTATGACTCTTGAGAATGTCTATAGATTTGTGTAAATAAGATTTTTTATAATTTATATTACTGGAAATTTTAAATTCCAGTAATATTTTTTTATTTTTGAGAAATACTAATACTGGAATTCTTTACACAATTATTATGTGTTTAATTTAGTTATTTATACACTAAATTTTCCATAATTTCAAAAAAATTTATATTGTGTAAGAGTTAGGTATCCTTTCTCCAAACATAATTGTAAGCTGTCCTAAAGTAGACGCCCAATTTTGGTTTGGAGAGGTCCATTTCTCCATAATTTTCATGGTAGATAAATATAGTGATTTTCTTAGTGACTCATCTGTTGGAAATACAGTTCTTACCTTAGTATATTTTCTTAACTGTCTATTAAATCCCTCAAGAGCATTTGTAGTATAAATAATTCTTCTAATTTCATGCGGATACTCAAAATACGTATTCAGATTACTCCAGTTATTGTACCATGAATCTATTACAACAGAATATTTTGAATACCATTTCTCCTTAAGAATATCTAAATTTTTAAGTGCTGTTTCTTCGTTAAATGCCCTATAAACACTTTTTAAATCTTTCATAAACTCTCTCTGATCTTTTGATGCTATATATTTAAGAGAGTTTCTAATTTGATGAACTATACAAGTTTGAATACTTACATCTGGATATACAGTTTTAATTGCTTCAGGTAGACCTTTTAAACCATCCATACATGCAATTAAAATATCATCTACGCCTCTATTTTTCAAATCATTACAAACTGATAGCCAAAATTTTGCGCCTTCTGATTCACCAATCCAAATACCTAATATATCTTTTTTTCCTTTCATATCTAAAGCCATACATATATATGCTGCCTTTGAAACTATTTTATTATCATCTCTTACTTTAAAATGCATAGCATCCATATATACGATTGGGTATATTTCATCAAGTTCTCTGCTTTGCCATTCGGCGGCAGCCTCTACAACCTTATCTGTTATCTTAGATATCATTGCAGGAGACACATCAATGCCATATAGTTCTTCCATTTCAGATTGGATATCTCTTACACTCATACCACAGGCATAAAGACCTATTATTTTTTTATCTAGTTCATTACATACAGTTTCATACTTTTTAACAACCTTCGGTTCAAATTGTGCTTTTCTATCTCTTGGTATATCTAGGCCAACTTCACCAAAACTACTTTCAATAGTCTTAGAACTATATCCATTCCTATAGTTTGGATTAGCTTCATTACTTCTTTCATGCCTTTCTCTTCCCAGATGTTCTTCCATTTCTGCTTCTAGCAATTGTTGGATAATATCTTTGAACAGCTTTTGCATTAATCCATTTTTACCAACTACATCTTCCATGGTTTTACATTTTCTTACTTCAGCTTGGTAGTCTAAATCTGGAATAATTATTTCTCTTTGATCTTTCATTTCTTTACCTCCAAAAGTTTAATATGAATATTATTCCAAACTTACCAATTTTACATTCAAAAAAGACTGTAGGTAAGTTTGTATTTACACAAAACTACCTACAGTCCCATCTTTAATAGGACCATATAAATTTATAGGCTCTATAAAATTTGTTTCTAGTTTATCGGAACTAAACCTCATACTATCACCAACTTAATATTTTGATTTGTATATAATATTAAGTTGAATATATATG
>USFC01000085.1 GCA_900553865.1 uncultured Clostridium sp. | reverse complement strand
CAGACGAAGAAGAAGCACGCCAGAATTATCGAGCTGCTCCCAACCGCATTTTACCAATCGCAGAAAATCGATAATAAAGAGATTATCATCTTTCCTTGTCGTTACATTTGATGTCACAATTTTTTTACATTTATTAAAACTGGTATTAAAATTATGCTATTATAACTTGCATATAAAAGGCTATTTACTATAAAGCCTATTTGTTTTGTTTCTATTTCTATGCTCATTTTATTTTCTATTGTATATGGAATATTTTTTGCTCCTAAAAATATTATAAAAAATAATAAAATTGGTACAATATATTCATTTATTTTTATCATTCCTTGCAAACTTTTTTTAAAAATAATATAGCAAATCGTTGAAAATAAAAAACTTGAAATACACATTGGTATTTTATATGCTTGTTTCATATACGCACTAAATCCTGCTATCATAATAAAAAATGAAATAATTAAAAATGCATTTACTATTATATTTATTTTTGTTCCTATTTTTTTATTTTTATTACTTTCAAGTAATTCTAAATATGTATTTATTTTTTTATTTTTTATTTTATTTAAAGTAATATAAATAATAAAGCTAGTAAATATTCCAGAAATAAATATACCTATTATTCCCCCATAGCCATATTCTAAAAAAAATAAATATATTTCCCTTCCAGATGCAAAACCTGCACCTATTAGAGTTCCCATTATTACCATTACTATTTTTATTATATTTTTCAAATTTTTTCTCCTACTTGACGCAATGGGGACGTTTCTTTTTGCGTCATAATAAAAAATCTCTCTTTTAAATTTATGAGAGATTTTTGTATTTATTCTATTTTTTTCTTCTACGTATTTGCCATACTATTATTCCACAAATTATTACTAATGCTGGCACTCCAAATATTATCGCTGTTATTATATTATGCTGTTTTTGTGTTACTGTATAACTTACGCTATCTGAATCTTTTCTAATTGTAATTGTATTTGTTCTCTTTGTTAGATATGCTACTGAATTTATTACTACGTCATCATTGTTACATAGCATATTTGCATACATTGCATAATTGTTATTTATATTTACTTGTTGATTTGTTGCAAATATTGCATTTGAATATACTATCATTTCTGCTGTATTTCCATCTTCTAAAGTTCTTGTTACAAGTGCTCCCATTATGCTATTTGCTGCGTCTTCGTCTTGGTTTGTTTTTGATAGATTTGATACTTTTAAGTTTGTTCTTATAAATGCCTTACTGCTAGTTTTTGCTATTGTAGAATATGTTACTCCTAAATTTTCCAATGTTGCTTCATCTTTAAATTCAATTCTTCTTGCATCTATAAAACATACATTTATATTCATTTTTGAATTTTGAGTTAATTCATTGCTTTCTATCTTTGCAATTATAAATTCTGGTAAATTATAAAACATTTGATTTTCGTCTTGTTCTAATAATACTCCTTTTGAAATATTAAATCCATATAAATTTAATATTTCATCAAAGTTTGGTGTTTCTATTCCTAATACATTAGTATCTGCTAATAATAATATTTTTCCACCTCTATTGCTATATGAAATTAATTCATCTTTTTCAATTTGTGTAATATCTTCTTTTAAAGTTGTAATTATTAAACAGTCGCAATCTTCTGGTATGCTTCCTTTGGTTAAAATATTTAGATTTTCTATTTCATTAGCTTCTGCTGTAATATCTTGTTTTACTAATTGAAAATAATTATCACTATAATAATTGTGCCCTTCTAAGAAATATATTTTAGGTTTATTTTCTATTGTTACTTCTATTATTGCATTTGTAATTTTTTCTTCTGTTGTATCTATTTGCTCTCCTGTCGTATAGTCATAAGTATATAAATCACTTAATGAAATTTCTGTTTCTCTTTCACCAGATTTTACTATTATTAGGCTATCTGTTGAGTCTAAATTATATGTGTTCATTATATCTGGTCTTTGTGTTAAATCATCTACTTTTTCGATGGTTATGTGTGAGTTTAATTGTGTGTATTTATTTGCAAAGTCTGATAAATATATATAATTACTCATATTTATTAATTCTATTTGAACATCTTTATCTAATTCATTTAATTTTGTTTTTGTACTTTCTGATATTGAATATATTTTATCTGTTGTAAGGTCTATATCTTCTAAATTTAATTTTGTTACTGCATAATTAATTCCAAAATATATTGCAAATATTATAGCAATTAATAAAATTGTTAAAAAAGTATTTTTTAGCCATTTCTTTTTTATTATTTCTATTCCTTTTTTCACTTTTTTACTCCTTTCAAAAATTTATTTAACTGTTTTTCTTCTTTGCATTACAAGAATAGTTAGTAAAATAAATACTAAAGAAAAAGATACTAATCCTGCAACTTCTGTCCATGAAATAAGTCCTGATGGGAATTTTTCATAAAAATGTACTATTGATATATTTGAAAATATGCTATTTATATTTTCCATAAATATTGACATTAATAAAAATGCTATTGTAATTATTGCTGAAATTACTTGATTTTCAGTTATGCTTGAAGCAAACATTCCAACTGATAAAGCCGCCATGCTTACTAACATAAAGCCTACCATTGATGTAATAATTGGCATTATACTTGTTTTAGCAAAGGTTCTTACTATTGCATAATAGCCTAAAGAAATTATTAATGTAATTAAAATAACTCCTAATGCTGCTATTAATTTTCCTAAAACAACTTTTGTTATGCTAATTGGTGATGTTAAAATTAATTGTTCTGTCCCATTTTTTCTTTCTTCTGCAAACATTCGCATTGTTAGAATTGGCGCCCCTATAATTAGTCCATATATTGCCATATAATAATATAAAGAACTTAAATCTACTGAACCTGTTTGTACACTTATAATGTAAAAGAATATACTAGACACAAATAACAAAATTCCTGCTACTACATATCCTATAGGTGATAAAAAATATGATTTAAACTCTTTTTTTATAACTGCCCACATTATTTATTACCTCCTTCTTTTTTATTAAATTCTTTGTCTATTAATTTAATAAAAGCATCTTCCAGACTTGTTTCTGCTTTTTTTAATTCAAATATTGTTATTCCTTCTTTTGGTAAAATTTCAAATAATAATTTTCTTACATCTTTTTCAGATTTTGAAATTATTTTATATTGTTTTGTTCCATCTTCATTGTCTTTTACCATTTCTAATTTTTCAATATCTTTTATTTTTTCTTTTAAATTTGGCATTTTTTCTTCTTTATCTTCTACTGTTACATATAAAATATTTTGCTCTTTTGTTTTTTCTTCTAAGTTTTCTGGTGTATCTATAGCTACAATTTTTCCTTTATTTAAAATAACAACTTTTTCACATATTTGACTTATTTCTGATAAAATGTGTGAACTTAATATTACTGTATGTTTTTTTCCTAAATTTTTAATCAAATTTCTTATTTCTATAATTTGTTTTGGATCTAAGCCTACTGTTGGCTCATCTAATATTAAAACTTCTGGATTTCCTACTAAAGCTCCTGCCATGCTTACTCTTTGTTTATATCCTCTGGATAAATTACGTATTAGTTTATTTTCTACTTCCTGCAAGCCAGTTTCTTTTATTACATTTTCTACTTCTTGTTTTCTTATTTTTCTTTCTACTAATTTTAGTTCTGCCATATAAGTAACAAATTCTTTTACTGTTAATTCCGTGTATAGTGGCACATTTTCTGGCATATATCCTATTTGTTTTTTTGCTTTTAATGGTTTTTTCATAATATCAAATCCATTAATTACAATATTTCCTTCTGTTGGCTCTATAAAGCCTGTTATCATGTTCATTGTTGTACTTTTCCCAGCCCCATTTTGTCCTAAAAGACCTACTACTTCGCCATCTTTTACAGTAAATGTAATATTATCTACAGCTATGAAATTGCCATACTTTTTAGTCACATTTTTTACTTCTATCAATTTTATTCCTCCTTTTATAAATTGACTTTTCTTGAAAGTAGCTATTCCGTAATGTTTTATTAATTTTTCTTTAACATATTAACATTACAATTCTATTTTATCAATATATTTCACATAACTTTCACAAAGACTTAAAAAATTTGGAACTATTTTTGGTAATGGAGTTTTAGTTCCACACAAAATGAGACAAAAA
The DNA here is from genome assembly GCA_900553865.1 of uncultured Clostridium sp. Classification (GTDB taxonomy): domain Bacteria; phylum Bacillota; class Clostridia; order TANB77; family CAG-508; genus UMGS1663. The sequence goes on along the minus strand of USFC01000085.1, from coordinate 463 downwards.
GTAACTGGTAGTATATTTCTATATTACCAGTTACAAAAAAATTTACCACTAAACTTGACAAGATCTAGACACTAATAATACACTATCTTATATTTACACACTAGATAATACACTATCCCTCAAAAATCAGTAATCAGATGTCAGGCCTCTGACCTCCAATTTCAGACCTCCAAAATCACTTCTTGTCACTTGTTTACTAGCACGGCGCGGAAGCCGATGTTGTAGCTGCTATTGCCATTATCACGGTAGAACGCACATACACCAGCACGCGAACCACTCCAAAAGTGGCCACCACGAAGGAAGAACGGACCGTTCAAGGCTGGGAAATAAGAGCAGTCGCTCGTCCATGAACTGTAGTACCAGTCGCTAGCTGATGTTCCAGCTTTCCCACTATTTGTTTCTCTTACTGCATCTCCATATATTTTTGAATTTGCTACAAAATTTTGCTGACTTGCTGTATCTA
>USFC01000084.1 GCA_900553865.1 uncultured Clostridium sp. | reverse complement strand
TCTGAAAGTCTTACACTTATATCCCATTGATTTTCTGCATTTTCTTTGTTTTCTAGTGTATCATATGTGTATGTATGTGTTTGACCATTTATTTCTAAGGTTACTTTGTCTACGTCTTTTTTAATTGCTAAGTCTGATTCTTCTCTTTTTTGTACTCCTAAATTTATGTAGTATGCACTTGGATATAGCAATTCTGCTTTTGGTGTTAATCTACTTGGATATTGGAAGGTATCTATAACAAATACTTCTTTTACTGGGTATAGTCCAGCTGCACCATCTGCTGTTGTGTATGCATCTATCATGCAGTCTGCCACATATTGCGCCATTGAACCACTTCCACCTATTTGATTTCCAAATTCATCTATTACACCTGCTGCTAATAGTTCTTCTTTTGTATATGTTTTGTTATATCCATTTGCTCCATTATAGTTTGCAGGAGATGAACCTATTTTTTCAAATTTAACGTTAAAGCCTTCTCTTTGTGCTACTATGTCTTTTGCATTTGAATTTGTTTTCCAATCTGCTGTTCCCCATGTGCTTGAGTCTGCAAAGGTTACTGGTTGATAGTATTGACCATTATATGTGAATTTTACATAGTATTGATACATTGCATCTACTTTTTGGAATAAATATTTTCCGTTTGCATCTGTTCTTGTAGTTGCTATTTGTGTACCATCTTGTCTATATAATGTAACTAACATATTTGGTATTGGTCTATCGCCTTCATCTTTATTGTATTTTCCATTTGAAATGCTTTCTTTTCCACTTGTAGAGTCTTCCCAAACATATCCTCCAAGTTCCATTGTTAGGTCTTGTGGTCCTTCTTCTTCTGGTGGTAAGTCCATATTGGTTTCTAATGATTTTCTGTTCCAAATTCTTTGGTCTTCTATTAGCATTCCTGTTTTTTGTGGGTCATATGTTCCAACTTTTTTTAGTTTGATTTCTCCATATACGTCATAATAATCCAATGTCACCCTATTTCCATTTTCATCCCATTCATCTATTGGATATGTTCCTACATAATCCTTCTTTATTTCTCCATAGAATTGGTAAATATCTCCCAATCCTTTATATTTTTGGTATGAAACTGAAGTTTTTTGAATATATGCAAAATCTATGTGTAAACCTGCCTTTGTAGGGTTACCTTCTGCACTAAATTTAACGAAAAATGTTTCACCTGTGCTTGGGTATGGTTTTTCTGCACTTTTACTTTCAAATAATATTTCAATAGGTTCTACCCTAGAAGATTTATCTGTTATTACATATAAATCTTCCATATAAGAAAATCTATTTTCTTCTGGGTATATTGCTTTATATGGTCCTATTATATATGTATTTTCTGCTCTGTTTGCTATAACTTGTGCATCATTTGTATATAATTTTGCATCATAATTTGTTCCTATATTATTGTTTTTGTACCAGTTTTCATAGTCTAAAGCCTCTGAATATAATTTACTTCCTCCTAATATGTTGCCTAAGTTAAAGGTAGGGTCATTCCATAAAGAATTTTGTATTGTATATGCGTCTGCTGTATCACTTTCTGCTCCAACATAATTTCCTTGTTTAAATCCTTGTGCTATTGGACTTACATCTGCACCAGAGCTAAAAGTATATGCTGTTCTATCGTTTTCCCTTGTTACCGGTGCACCATCTGGGTTCATTACTGGTGTTAAAGCTACTTTAGCTCCAAGTAAACTATCTAAGTTCACACCATCATCTGAAGTAAAATTACCATTATAATCTTTTAACTGTGTACTATTTGAAGGTATTGGTTTTGCATAGTCTGCTAATTCTTGTAATTTTCTTCCTATTGCCATTTTTAATGTTTCATTAATTTGTCTTTGCAATGCTTCCCAAGACCTTTCGCTTATACGATTTACAGCTGTTTTTTCTGTATAGTTTGGTGAAAATTGTGTAAATCTAACTGGTCCACCTTTTTCCATACAAAAATACCAGTGCCCACCTTGATTTTGTGGGTATATTGGTGTTTGGTTGTTTGGAGAAAAGGCATTTACACTATTTGCTAATAATAATGTTGTAATTATTGCTATAAATGCTGTAATAGTTAGTTTTATTTTTTTACTCACTTTAAAGTTACCTCCTTCCTATCTTAATACTTTCTTTTTAATAAAGTATGCTCCTACTGTAATTGATGAAATTATTACTATTGTTAATCCAAAGAATGTTATTGTTTTACCTGTTTTTAATGTTATTAAAACATCTGCTGAAGATATATCATCTTCACCATTTGCTTTATTTCCCGCTGTAGAGTCTACATCACTTATTCCTAAGTCATTGTATGCTTCGTAAATTTCTGCTGTATTATGATATAATCCTAAGTTTTCTTCTGTCATTTTTTTGGTTAATACTAATGTTACTTCTTTACTTTCTCCTGGTTTTATTAATGTATTTGCTAAGCTTGAATTGTAAAGTGTTCCATTTTCTGCTGTATACCAATCACTGTTTAATTCTGAGTTAAATTTCATTTCACTTGGCATATAGTCTACTAATTTTTTAACATATCCTGCTATTGCACCTTCGTTTGTTACTTTTAGTTTGTATTCTACTATAATGCTTGTGTTGTTTACGTCTTTTCCTATTAAGTCTTTTTTAGCTATTTTTACATCATTGTAGCTATATACATCTGTATTTTTACCATCTTGAACTGTTATTTTTGTTACAGTTTTATCTAGTTTTAAGTCAAATTTTGGATTTGAAACTAGTCCTAAATCTATGTTATAAATATTGCTTTGTGTTGCATCTATTTCTTCTGTAATTCCGGCAATTCTTTCTTCTCCATTTATAGCTATTTTGCTATCTATTGCATCTGAATTTTTAGTGTCTTCTACATTTTCTTTTCTATATGTTGTTGCACTGTAATTTGCTGTATCATATAAGAAAATTACAGTATATTTTCCTTTTGCTATACTTGAGAATTCATATTTTCCGTCTTTATCTGTTACTGTTTTTAACATATTTCCGTCTTTATCTGTTACTATTGAACCTGTTTGGTTATTAAATAATATTACTTCTACTCCTTCTACTTTTGCTTCGTTTTCGTCTTTTATTCCGTCGTTGTTTTCATCTTTCCATACTTGTCCACTTATTTTTCTTACTATTGTTGTAATATCTCCTGGTTTGTCATATTGTGTTGTTTCTATAACATGTGCTATTTTATTTGTTTCCATGCTTATAGTGTCTGTAGAAATTGTTGCAATATTTTCTATATTTGCTTTTTGCTCAAGTTGTTTTGCCATAACATTTATTGTAACTACTGCTGTTTCACCTTTTGGTATATTAATAGTTAAAGTTGTTTTGTTGCCACTATTTATATTGTTTACTGTTTTTGTTTCTCCACTAATTGTATATGTTGTGTTTATGTATTCAACTTCTGCTGGTAAGTTATCTATTAAATTTAAGTTGTTAATCATGTTTCCGCCTATATTTTTTATTGTAAATTTATAACTTAATTTTTCTCCTGCAGATAGTGTATTTCCACCTGGTATGCTTGCTGTTTGAGTTACTTCTATTCCTTCTTTGCTAATTGTATCTATTATTGTGTTTGAAGTTTCTTCTGCCATTCCATCTGCGCTTACAGTTGCAACACTATTTATAGTTTTTTCATATTTTCCATTGCCTAGTGCTTTAACTTTAGAAGTAATTTCTATTGTTTTTTCACTTTGTGCTGTTACATCTCCTAAATTTATTGTTAATACTCTAGTTTTTGTGTTAAAATCAATTCCATTTGTTGTTGTTTCATATTCATTTTTTTCTGTATTGAATCTTTTAATTTCTGCTTTTTCATAGTCTAATTCATTTGGAATTGTTGTTTTTACAACTGTGTTTTTAGCTGTTTTACTTGCATCATATAATTTTACAGAAATATTATATTTAAAGGTATCTTTTTCGTTTAAAGTTTCTAATCCATTTGTAGTTGTTGATGTAGCAATATTAAAGTTTCCATTTTTTATTGTATTTTTTATTTCATTGCTTACTAATGGTTTTGCTAAATCTTTTGCTGTAACTACTGCTTTTAAAGAAATTTCTGTTTTATATTCATCATCACTATGTTTTATATCTTGTTTATGATATTTAACATCATCTACTGTTTCATAGTGAGATTCGTCTTTGCAAATTTCGTCTACAGTTAATTTATTTGCTACTACCCAAAAACTTTTTTCTACTTCTTCGTTTGGTTTTATAGTTCCAATATCTGCCACATAACTTGTTAAAGTATAGTCTTTTGTATATTGTCCTGATTCTCCTTCAAAGAAGTTAATTATGCTTAAACATTTTGGTAGTTCTACACTTACTTTTACATTTTCAGTATTTTCTTTACCAGCATTTTTTACTTTTACTGTATATTTTATGAATTTACCTGTTGTAATTTCGCTAGTTGCGTTTGAAGATATGCTTGTTTCTAATATTGGACCTTTACCTGTTGTAACAGTTATGGTTGCTGAAACTGCTTTATCTTGTACTGCACCTGTTTCTAAGTTGTTATTAAAATATACTGTGTAGTTTTCGTTTGCTGTTTGGTTATAACTCATATTTTCTGGTAATTGTGCTTCATATGTAAAGTCTATTGCTTCTGCTGTGTTCATTTGGTAGTCTT
>USFC01000083.1 GCA_900553865.1 uncultured Clostridium sp. | reverse complement strand
ATACTGTATCTCCCGGTGTCAGTAGTATTTTATCTCTGATTGTGTCTAGGTTTTCTAGTGGATATTTTTCCAGAGATGTTCTTTTTGTTGAATATATTGCCGTAATATACCAAGTACTCATGACTTTCGTTGTGTCTATTTTGATGTTTTGTGCTGTTGCCGTCCATGTTCCTATTTGGTCTACGGTTAAGGTTTGCTCTCTTGCGCTTACGCTTGTTTTTACTCTAAGTCTGATCTCTTCTTTTGTCAATGTTGGTGGACTCAATGTTATTGAGCTTGCTGTGGTTATTTCCCCTAGTGCGCTCGGTATATCGTCGTTGTTTGGTATATTTTTTCCGTTTATTCGTATATTTAATACTGGAGATCCTCCGATCATGTAAAAATACTCTTCTTGTGTGTTTGCGTAGTAATTTTTGAATATATCAAAATACGTTAATATAGGTTGTGCATTTTTACTTACTGTTTTTTCTCCGGTTTTTGGTGTGTTTGCGTACCCTCTGATACCTAGATAAGCTAACAGGCAACTTGGATTTACTTGTATCCATTGTTTTTCCTCATTTGACGGAGTATCTGATAATGTTTTTATATTCACTTTTATTTGTGGCAATTTTACTTGCTCCATATTCAGCCCGATTTTTGTTCGGTTATTGTGTAGCCAACTATTATATAGTCTTACCGGTCCTGTATATATGTGATGCTCTAGTTTGAATGAGCCGAATAGAGGTCCTGTTGTCGGATGTGTAAGTACGTTTGAATCAATGTCGATATCGAATGTATCTCCTTTTTGAGCTACTAGACATAGATTTGGAACTAGTGTTCCCGGACTCTGTGTGTTTCTTACGATTGTTGATAAATCGTGTGTCGACATGTTATAATTATGTAGACTAACGGACATTTTATTATTGTCTCCTATGGTATTTTTACCAATATTTTTTTGAATTCCCATGGTTTTTTTATTTATTGTTGTTAGTAATTTCTTTTGTAGCTTTTTTTGCGGAGCGTTTTAATTTTTTTTCGTATTCGTCCGCTTCTTTGCAAGCATAAAACATTGCCGCAATTAGGTTCCAGTCTACAGAGTTTATTTTCTCTTCTGCTGCTTCACGTGTTGGAAATTTTTCTGTTGTTGCCAAATGTTTTCCGATTACAATCATGTATTCTTTTTCTTCTTGTGTTGTTGGTAACACTTTGAATACATCTCTCATGTCGTTAAATTCTTGTTCCATTTTTTTTAATAGTTTTTAGGATTAATATTAATTTTTGTTGAGTCTATTGAACTGGTAGACGTTTGTTCGGTTTTTTGCGAAGCGTTGTTATTATTCTTGGCTACGCTTAAACTCATTGTACAGCTTTGCACGCAAAGAGTTGTAATTATCGCAATTATTGCGGTCGAAATAGCTCGGATAATTTCTACCCATTGATTACCTGTGATTTTCATGTTACCATAATTTTAATTGTTTTTGATTCCAAATTTTTGCATCTTGTTCATCTTTGTCAAAAGTTTTTTCGCATATTAACCTCCTTTCTTGTTTTGTGAAGATATATTTTTTTGTAATAACATCCTCATCTATTTCGTAACATATTTTTTTCATTTTTATTTTCACCTTCTATTATTTCTTTTTCTAATTCTGAACACTCTATTTTTACTAAAATATGTTCATCACCAACAAACATTAAATTTTCTCCTCTTTTTAATGATTTAATTTCTATTTTTTCTTTTTCAGATAAATTTGTAAAATTTTCTAAAACCTTTATATTATCTTCTTCTAAAGCAAAAAATGTTTTTATACTTGAATTATTTAATATACTTTTCCCATATGTACCATTTTCTAAACTAAATATATCTGAAATATCTTGTGTAATTGCCACACTACTTCCTCCATATTTTCTTATGGTTTTAAATATTTTATATATAAAACCTGCAACTTCTTTGTTTGAAGTAACTCCAATTAACCTCCAAATTTCATCTAAATAAATTGCCTTTTTTTCTTCTCTATTTTCTTTTATTTTATCGAAAAAAATATCAATAAATAAATACATTCCATATTTTAAATTTTCTTCTCCTAAATCATATACATCTGCAATTATCAAATCATTTTCTAATTCTACATTTGTATAATTATTAAAAAAATTCATAGAACCTTTTATAAATGGAATTAATTTTATTGCATATTTTTTTGTTTTTTTATCTTCTAAAAAAATATTATATAAGTCTTCTAAAATAGGCATATCTTTATTTTCTTTAAATATTTTTCCTATTATTTTTTCTGGATCTTGTTTATAAAGAGAATTATCATTAAATGTTATATTTTTTCTTTTATATGCCTCAATTAATTTTTCTTCAATAATCGCCTTTTCTTCTTCATTTAATTCTCCAAAAATCAAATTAAAAAATCCAATTAATTTTCCAATTTTAGTTGCCAAATATCCATTTTCACCATCTTCAATACTTTCTTTTCTTATTTCTAACACATTAATATATGTATTTGAAGTAGGTCCAATTTTTATTAATGTTCCATTTAATTCATTACATAACTTATGATACTCTCTATCTGGATCTATAATATATTGTTTTATTCCCATTAATTTATATCTTAAAATTAATAATTTGGTATAAAAAGATTTACCAGCTCCACTCGTACCAAAAATACACATATTAGCATTTTTATATTTATTAGTATTATATCTATCAATAAAAACCATTGAATTATTGTAAATATTTTTTCCTATAAAAATTCCATTAACATCAAAAATATTTGAAGAAATAAATGGATATGTTGCTAATAAACCAGACGTTAAAATATTTCTTCTTGCTGCATTTTTTATTTTTTCATTATTTTGCATAATTGGTAAACATGATAAAAATAATTCCTCTTGTCTAAAATTTGCTCTTCTAGTTTGCATTCCTTTACTTTGAGCAATTCCCTCAATTTTATTTAAATTAAATTCTAATTCTTTTTTATTTTCTGAATAAACATTTATATAAATATATAAAAAATATAGATCTTCGTTGTTAACCTGAATTTCTTTTCTAATATATTTTGCATCATTATAAGTAAATGCTGCAATATCAATATCTTGTCTATTTTGATTTTTACCTTTCAATTCTGTACCAACATTTCCAATATGATAAGTTAAATCTTTTATAGTCTTATATGGATCCTGTTTTTCATAAAAAATAGAAATATTCATATCAATACTTGTTTCTATTAAATTTTTTAAAATAATATCTGTTTGTTCTCTATAATAATTTGTGATTATTAATCCACCATAAAATAAATTATCTATTTCTATAAATTTAGGATTTTGTAAATTTATATATGATGGAGAAATTTCATCTTTATATGAATAAATTCCATTTTTAAAAATTTCTTCTTTTTTATTATTTTTTAATGTTAATTTTTCATTTGAGAAATCATAATTTTTATCACCATCATAAAAAAATCCGTCTACAAGAACTAACTTTCCTTCATTAAATGCTTTAACATCTATTTTTCCACCTTCTATTTTATTAATTTTTTCTAAGTTTACTATGAAACTATTATGGCATCTAAAAAAGTCTTTATTTAATAGTTTCTCTAATTTCCTAATACTCATTTTTATTATTTCATGTCCATTTATAGTATGTATTATTAGTTGCCTTTTGCTTGTTTCAATATATAAAATATCATCAAATTTAATTTTAATTAATTTTGATTTATCGTTAATTGTTAAAAAGTCATTTTTCTTTTTTATTATATTTTCTATACATTTACCCATATTATTTTTAAATATATTGTATTCTATTGGTTTTAACATATATCTATATGCATTTACTTCATATCCTTCACAAACATAATCTAACACTGATGTAGTAAATATTATTTCTACATTGTTGTCAAACTCTCTTATTCTTCTAGCTACATCCATTCCATTTAATCCATTCATTTGAATATCTAAAAATAATAAATCTATATTATTAGGATAATTACTTAAAAGATCTTCCCCTGATACAAATTCTAAAACTTCATAGTTATGAAATTCATTAAAAAAATCATCGATATAGCCCTTCACTAAATTTATATGAAGACTATTATCTTCACAAACTCCGATAAAAATATTTTTATCATTCATAAAAATTCCTCACACCCTTACTCTCACCACATATTTATAAAGACCCATTTCATGTCACCCCTCCTATTGGAGAGCTTATTTTTTATACTTCTTTCTTTAACCGCTGAACTTGTCTTACTGAAATCTTAAGTTTTTCGGCTATATCTTTATTTTTTAAACCCTTTCTAACTAACTCTCTAACTTTATTTAACGTATTAACTTTCTCTTGCTCTCTTTTAATTAAACCCTCTTCATTTCTTCGGTCTGCTCTTCAGGATAGTTGGTGATGATGACCTTGACCGGGTTTTCTACCACGTTGCGGCTTGCCACCTTCTGTTTCAGGTCTTCTCTGACGCAATGTTCCAGCAGACCCACGTCTACTGTACTGTTGGCCTTGGACACACTGATCCTTTCACAGAAATCGCGCACCGCTTCCGGCGTATAGCCTCTGCGACGGATCCCCGCGATGGTCGGCATCCGCGGATCGTCCCATCCATCTACCGTACCATCGTCCACCATGGCCTTCAGGTAGCGCTTGCTCATAACGGTATTGGTCAGGTTCAGACGTGCAAATTCGATCTGCTGAGGCGGAGCTTCCCACCTGCCGAGAGTTTCCAGGACCCAGTCGTAAAGCGGTCTGTGATCTTCGAATTCCAGCGTGCAGATAGAATGAGTGATCCCCTCGATAGCATCCTCGATAGGATGAGCGAAATCGTACATCGGGTAAATGCACCATTTGTCACCGGTATTCTGGTGAGACATATGTGCCACACGGTAGATAACGGGATCACGCATATTGATATTCGGTGATGCCATATCGATGCGGGCACGCAGTACCTTGGAGCCGTCCTCGTA
>USFC01000082.1 GCA_900553865.1 uncultured Clostridium sp. | reverse complement strand
GACAGTCCCCAATTGGGAAAAAGTAACAATTGGGGACTGTCCCTAATTGGGAAAAGGGAAAAATATGAAAATAGAGGAATTATTAAGAGAAGGGAAAAAAGTATTAGAAAAAAACAATATAGAAGAAGCAAGTATTATTTCAAGAAGTTTACTACAATATGTGTTAAAGATTGATAGAAACAAATTAGTTATAAATAAAGATGAAGAGGTAGAGAATAATAAAGAAAATGAGTATATAGGTTATATAAAAGAGGTTGCGGCTGGAAAGCCGGTTCAATATATAACAAATAAGCAGGAATTTATGGGGCTTAGTTTTTTTGTGGATGAAAATGTATTAATTCCACAGCCAGATACGGAAATTTTAGTAGAAGAGGCAATAAAGTATGCAAATCAAATTAAAGAAAATGTGGAAATATTAGATATGTGTACAGGAAGCGGAAGTATAGGAGTAGCTCTTGCAAAACATGTAAAAAACGCAAAAGTAACTTTAGTAGATATAAGCACAAAAGCCTTAGAGGTAGCAAAAAAAAATGCAAAAGAAAATGAAGTTAAAGAAAAAGTAAATTTTATACAGTCTGATATGTTTGAAAATATAAAAAGTAAGTTTGACGTAATAGTTTCAAATCCTCCATACATAAAAACGAAGGTAATAAATGAGCTGGATTTACAAGTACAAAATGAACCACATTTGGCATTAGATGGCGGAGAAAATGGCCTAAAATTTTATGAAATATTAATAAATGAAGCACCAAAATATTTAAAGGAAAATGGAAAAATATTTTTGGAAATCGGTTATGACCAAAAAAAAGAAGTAGAAGAATTGGCAAGAAATAGTAAGTTCTATAAGAAAATAGAAACTGTAAAAGATTTAGCTAACAATGATAGAGTAATAGAACTGAAAAGATAATTTTAAGCTAAGATTTGTATACTGTTATAAAGATAGGAGTGAGCAAATATGTCATTTTCGTCAGAGTTAAAAGAAGATTTAAGTAAAATTCAAAATTTGAAAAATAAAGATTTAGTAAAATATGAATTAATAGGATATCTAATTAGTAATAATACAACATGTGACAACAAAAATATATATTATTCGACAGTAAATGAATATAATATAAATCGTTTTAATAAATTAATTTCAAACATGGAAATATTAAATTTTAAAATAGATATAAAAGGCAAAAATTATATAATTACATTACCTAAAATAGAAGATATACAAGAAATAGAGTATGTAGAAAATAAAGTTGAAGTTTCGATGGCTTTTGAAAATGAAATTAAAGAAAAAATGGATAAATCAGGAGGAATTGAAAGTAAAGATGAAGCAAGAATAAAAGCTTTAGCAAGGGGAGCTTTTTTAGGAAGCGGAAGTGTAAATAACCCAGAAAATAAATATCATTTAGAAGTGGTTCTAAGTAACAATAAAAATGCAAGTTCAATTAAAAAAATGCTAGAAAAAATGCAAATTGACTTTAAAGCACTTGAAAGAAAAAATGGATATTCTTTATATATGAAAGATGGCGAAGAAATTTCAAAATTTTTAGCATTTATAGGAGCGAATAATAGTGTACTTAAATTTGAAGAAATACGAGTTTTAAGAGAAATGAAAAATAATGTTAATAGAAAAGTAAATTGCGAAACAGCTAATTTAAATAAAACTATAAATGCAGCAGTAAAGCAAATAGAAGCAATAAAAAAGTTAAAAGAAAGCGGAAAGTTGGAGAGTTTGAATTCAAACTTAAAAGAAATAGCGAGCTTAAGGGTAGAAAATCCAGATGCAACATTAACAGAACTTGGGCAAATGTTGCAAAATCCAATTGGAAAATCCGGAGTAAATCACAGGTTAAACCAATTAATAGAATTATCTAAAAATTAAAAATGTGGCAATAGGGCCAGTCAACTTTACCTCAAAGATTAATATATGCACCTTGTTATTAAATAAAAAAGGAGAATAAATGAAAGAATTAGGAATTTATGTACATATTCCATTTTGCAAGCAAAAATGCTATTATTGTGATTTTGTTTCATACTCTAATAAGCAAGAAAAAGTAAAAGAATATGTGGAATGTTTAAAAACTGAAATACAGGAAGAAGCCTTTAAACATAAAAATGACGAATATGAGGTTACCACCGTATACATAGGCGGAGGAACCCCATCTTTTATTGACCCATTATATATAGAAGAAATATTAAAGTTAATAAAAGAAAATTATAAAGTAACTAAAAATCCAGAAATTACAATAGAAGTAAATCCTGGAACAGTGGATAAATTGAAATTTGAAACATACAAAAAAATAGGAATAAATCGAATTAGTATAGGACTTCAAGCTGCACAAAATAGTTTGTTAAAGCAAATTGGAAGGATTCATACCTATGAAGAATTTGAAAAATGTTATAAAACAGCTGAAAAAGTAGGTTTTACTAATATAAATGTGGATTTAATGTTAGCACTTCCTAATCAGACTATTGAGGACTTAGAAGAAAGTTTACAAAAAGTTATAAATTTAAAACCAAATCATATATCTTTATATTCACTAATATTAGAAGAAGGTACTAAATTAGAAAAAATGGTAAATGAAAATAAAGTTAAATTGCCAGAAGATGAGCTAGAAAGAACTATGTATTGGGAAGCGAAACATATATTAGAGAAAAATGGGTACAATCATTACGAAATATCTAATTTTGCAAAAAAAGGTTATGAATCAAAACATAATTCGAATTGTTGGAAACAAAAGGAATATTTGGGTTTTGGTGCAGCTAGCCATTCATATATAAATAAGCGAAGATATTGTAATACTAGCAATTTAGAAGACTATATAAAAAATATTAAAAACAAAGAATTGGAAATAAAAAGACAAGTGTGCGAAATTCAAACTCCTCAAGATGAAGAAAAAGAATTTATGTTACTTGGATTAAGAACTATAAAAGGAGTTAGCATTCAAGATTTTAAAAGTAAATTTGGCAAAAATCCAATATTTTTATTTAGAAAAGAGCTAGGAAAACTAGTAGAAGAAGATTTAATACAAATTGATTTAGATGAAATAAGTTTAACTGAAAAAGGCTTAGATTTAGCCAATTTAGTATGGGAGGAATTTGTGTAGAAATTGTCGAAGGTGAAAGAAAAAATAAAGTTCACAAAATATTCACAAAAAAATTAGCACTTGGTATTGACAAGTGCTAATTTTGGGTATAATATATATATTGTTAGCAGTCAAAAGATAAAAGTGCTAATAAAAAATAAACAAAAGTCATAAGAATGTAGGTGATAATTTGGACGAAAGAAAGAAAAAAATATTGCAAGCAGTAATAGACGAATATGTAAATACTGCAGAGCCAGTAAGTTCAGCAGCACTTGTAGAAAAATATGGACTAAATTATAGTAGTGCAACAGTTAGAAATGAACTTGCAGAATTGGAAAAAAATGGTTATTTGGACAAAACACATACATCATCAGGACGTGTACCATCAGAAAAAGGGTATAGATTTTATGTAGATGAATTAGTAAAAGAAGATGATATTTCATTAGAAGAGATGAAATATATACAATCTAAATTATCAACCAAAGTAAACGAAATTGAAGATTTAGCCAAAATAGCAACTTCAACACTTTCTGAAATTACACATTATACAACAGTAGCAATTGGACCAAAAGCAGAAACACAATTAATAGAAGAGATAAAGTTTGTTCTATTAGGTACAAGAATGCTAATGGTAGTAATAGTAACAGACAGTGGTTTAGTAAAAGAAACAATAATAAAATATGATGAAGATATTACACTAGGACAAGTAGAAACTTTAAATAATTTATTTAACGCCAAATTAAAAGGAAAACCACTTTCAAAAATTGACAAACCAATGGAAGAATATATATTTTCAGAAATAAAGTATAGCATAAAAGTAATTAAGCCAATCATAGAACAAATTAACAAAATAATAGATGAAGCAGAAACTATTTATTTAGAAGGAGCGAATAGAGCCTTTGATTTACCAGAATTTAAAAGTTTGGAACTTGCTAAAAATTTTGTAAATGTTTTAGATGAAAAAGAAGCTATGTTAGAAATTTTAGATTCAGGTGTTGCAAAAGACATAAATGTATACATCGGAGATGAAAATGATAAAGAAGAGCTAAAAGATTTTAGTGTAGTTACTTTTAAACATTCTGTTGGAAACAAAGAATTAGGAACAATAGGAATTATAGGGCCTAAAAGAATGAACTATTCTAAAGTAATTTCAGTAATGAAATATTTAAGCAAAAAGATAAATGAACAAAATGACAAAAAACAAAAAGGTGAATAAATATTTGAAGTTAAAAGTTGAGCAAAACTAAAATATGAAAAATATTAAACACCTAAAAAGGAGGAAAAATAGTGGAAGAAAACAAAAACGAGGAAGTAGTAGAAAAGGTAGAGGACAAAGAAGAAAAAAATGAAACTACAAAATTAAAAGACACAGTATTACTTCAAAAAAAGAAAATAGAGGAACAAGAAGATAGACTAAAAAGATTAATGGCCGAATTTGACAATTTCAAAAAAAGAAGTGCAAAAGAAAGAGATGGATTATATAACTCTTTAGTATCAGACATATTTTCATCTTTACTACCAGTTATAGATAACTTAGAAAAAGCAGTAGAAGCAAAAACAGAAGATGAAGCATACAAACAAGGAATAGAACTAGTGCTTAAACAATTTAAAGATGTTTTAGCAGCAAATGGAGTTCAAGAAATAGAAACAATAGGAAAACCATTTGACCCAGAAATACACGAAGCAGTAGCAAGCGTAACAGATGAAAATCTTGGTGAAAAGGTAATAAAAGAAGAATATAGAAAAGGTTACAAAATAGGAAGTAAGGTTATTAGACATTCTATGGTAGTAGTAGCAAATTAACACTAGGGACGGTCCTTTTCGTTCCGAAATCGGAACACTAGGGACACTCCTTGATTGGATTGATTTGTTTAAAATTTTCTGTATGTATAATTTATAAATATGGAAATATTATAAGTGTGCAAATAAAAGGTTAATATTAATATGTAGTGATGAATCAATATCAAAATATTGAATAAATGAATTAAAAATTAATATTTCAAAATAGAAATATGT
>USFC01000081.1 GCA_900553865.1 uncultured Clostridium sp. | reverse complement strand
ATCGGTTGACAGACATCCCAAAGTCTGTTAAACTATATAAGCCGCTTTGAATGGGCCTTTATTTTTCCAGTATCTATAAAGTTTTTACCTTCTTCTATAATTTCATCCGTAGTATGTCCTCCATCTCTTTCTTCTTTTGTTATTTTGCCCCATACATAATAAGGATCTACTATTGTTATTATACTAAAAAATATCATTAATGCAATTAATATTATTTTTATTTTTTTCATTTATTTCACCTCTTTATTTCACCTTATTTGTTTACCTCTGCAACAATTCCATATATAATTGAAACTATTTTAGGTATACAAAATATAAATATACATCCGACTAAATATGGAATCATTGTTTTTTTGTATTCTGCTTTTTCTTCTATGCTTCCCATCATATATTTTATACCTAGTATCATAATTCCTGCAACTGCTATAACAGTACCAACTGTTGATAATACATTTACTATTGTACCTCCCATTTCAAAGGCTGTTTTGTAATCATCTTCTGTTAAATCACCAGGCTTATACTTGTCTGTATCTATTACTCCTATTCTTTTATTATCTCCCTCAAACGCTCCTTCTTCCTCTTTTCCTAGTACCACATTTTGCATGCTTCCTAATAGAAAAATAATAAGTAAAATTATTTGCACTATTTTCACTATCTTTATTTTTTTCATATGTTGTTTCCTCCATTTTTATTCTCTATTTTCATTATAGCCTATTTGTTTTCATTTTTCAACTTTTTTCCAAAATAAAAGAGCTTTACTACATTTTTTACATGTAATAAAGCTTTCTATTCAATCTGCTAATACACAACTTTCTTTCATTTGTACTTCCTGATTTTTTCGGTAGTATTTAGCTATTAATTCATCTAACTCTATGCTAAGCTTATATGTTATGCTATAATCATCTCCTGCGACTATGCTTTCGTTTAGTTTGTTTCTTAATTTACAAATTTCATCGTTTAACATATAACCCCTCCTCTTTTATTACTTTTTTCTTTTGCGTTAATTATAAACTACCATATTTTTACATTTTAGTCAAGTGGAACTTGCTATTTTTTAGGCTTTTTATCGTTTTTTCGTATGTCCATTTTTTATGTTTTTTACTCTTTTTCGGCAAAATTGGCTATTTTGCTTTAATAACTGACAAAATGCATTTTTTCTCATCAAAAACTTTTTGTAGAATTTGCTTTGTATATTCTGCAGTTACTGTTGAATATTGCTCTATATAATCGAAAGTTTGCACTCCTTTAAAGTAGTCTGATAGTATCATTCTTGCAATATCTCCCACATCATTGTATTCTGCGACATAATCTCCGTAAACCTTCTTTTTTATTCTATTAAATTGCTCTTCGTCAAAATTTTCTTTTTGTCTTTTTATTTCTTTTAATAGCTCTTCTTGTATTTTTTTTGGTTCTTTTGATTGGCTTGATATTAGTACATGTGCGTAATCGTTTGAAAATTCGTAGTCTATATCTGGTGCGCTCATTAATAGCCCTTCATTATATAGTTTTTGGTATAATGGTGAGCTTTTCCCTATTAACATGTTTAGCAATATTTCTACTGCTATATGTTTTTGAACTTTGTTGGTTTCTTCTATTTCGTCTTTAAAGCCTATCATAAATATTGGCTTGCTTACTTCCATTTTTTCTTCTTTGTATGGCATATGAATTTCATGCTTTTCTGTGGCATAAATTCTTTTTATTTCGCCTTGTTTTGGTTTTTCTACTAGTCTTTTCTTTATTTGCTCTAACATTTCTTCTGGTTCAAAGTTTCCGCATACTACCATTAGCATGTTTGATGGGTTATAAAAAGTGTTATAACATTTGTATAATACCTCTTTGTCTATTTTGCTAATAGATTCTACCGTTCCTGCTATATCTATTTTTATTTCATTGTCATGGTATAAGCAGTCTAAAGCATTCATGTATAATCTCCATCCTGGGTCATCGTCATACATGCCTATTTCTTGGCCTATTATTCCTTTTTCCTTCTCTACATTTTCATCTGTAAAATATGGATGCTGTACATAGTCCATTAGTTCATCTAAAGCTTCGTAAAAGTTTTCTGTAGTTTCAAATAGGTATGCTGTATGGTTGTTTGTGGTATATGCATTTGCATCTACTCCTAATGCCATTAATACGTCTAAACTATTTTTTCCATTTTCTTGTTCAAACATTTTGTGTTCTAAAAAGTGCGCTACTCCGTCTGGCACATAGACTTCTTGCATGGTTTCTGGCATAATAAAATGGTTATCCATAGAGCCAAAGTGTGTACCCCATATGGCATATTTTTTGTTGGTGGTTTTTTTTGGAACTATCATGACTGTAAGTCCATTTTCTAGTTTTTCTTCATATATTTTTTCCTTTATTTTAAGGCTTTCTATAACTTTCATTATTTTTTTGCATAAAATAACATTTATATTTGTTTTTATGCGCTCCTTTCTTTGCATTTTAGTCTTTTAAAAAGTATATTGTGTTTGTTTTTATTGTTTTTGCAACTTCTATTACGTCTTGTTTTGTTACTTTTTTTATTTTTTCTTTGTATTCTTCTGTTGTTATATTTTTTTCTGCCAACTCTTGTCCAAAATAATAGCTTATTTCTGTATCTTGTTCTTCTTCTATATTATTTATAGTTGCATATATTAAGTTTTTTGTATTTTCTAGGTCTTCTTGTGTAAAGTTTCCCTTTTGAATGTCTTGTAATTGTTCATTTATAATGTTTACAGCTTTTTCATAATTTTTTATTTCTATTCCTGCTCTTATTAGTATGATGTGTTTTCTTTTTACGAAGTTTGAACCACAAGTATATGCCAAACTTGCTTTTTCTCTTACATTTTGGAATAATTTTGAGTTTGCTCCTACGCCTAATATTCCATTATATACCATTGTTATATAGTCTACGTCTTTTTCTTTTGAAAATACGTCTAGCCCTATTATTAATTTGCCTTGTGTTACATCCATACTTTCGTTTATTATTTGTGGTATTTTTACTTCTTTCTTTTCTTTTTCTTCTACTTTTTCTGGTGTTCTTTCTTTTAGTTTTTGTATATTTTTATTTTCTTTTACTTTTTCATATAGTTTTTCTATGTTTTCGCCTGAGGCAAAGATATCTATTTTGCATTTTTCTATTACTTCTAAGTAGTATTTGTATAGGTCTTTTGCTGTTATTTGTTCTAAGTCTTCTACATATCCATATTTGTATAGTCCATATGGCTCGCCTTTATACATTGCTTCTATGCTTTTGTCTAATGTATATGTTCCTTTGTTGTCTATTTTTCCTTCTATTATTTGTTTCAAGTTTTCTTTTTCGCCTTGCAAATATTCTTCTTTAAAGGCTTCATTTTCTATATATGGGTTAAATACTATTGAAAGCAAAAGTTCTAAGCATTTTTGACTTAGTTCTTCTTTTTGTGGCAAATATTCATCATTTATTGTTTCTAGGTAAAATTTAAAGGTATGATAATCTCCTGATTTTTCTATTCCACAATCAAATGATGCTCCATACATTTCTTCTAATTCTTTGCTAATTTGTTCTTGTGTTGGGAATTCCATAGTTCCTCTTCTTAGTGTGGCTGCAAGTAGCGCATTTTTTGTTACAGTTTCTCTTTTTAATGGAACTGTTAAGAAAATGGCAAATAAATTTGTTTTAAATTTATTTGTTTCTATTTCGTGGAATTTTATTCCTTTTTTTATTTCATCTTTTTTATCTGGCATGTTCTTCCTCCTACTTTCCTTTTGACGCTATTTAGGACGTTTCTTTTTGCGTCATAAAGTCCCTTTTGTGTTATTTTTTATTAAAAAATACTTTTAATGCTATACGTCGTACTATATTATAATACATAATAAAAAAAATATACAATACATATTGTACATTTTTCTTTTATTTCCATTTTTTACATTATTTTTATTGTTTGCTTAATTTTTGTTTTACTATTTCGTTTATTGTTTTTCCGTCTGCTGCTGGACCTATTTTTGCTTTTGCTTCTTTCATTACTTTTCCCATGTCTTTCATTGTGCTTGCTCCTGTTTCAGCTATAACTTCTTCTACTACTTTTTCTATTTCTTCTATACTTAATGGTTGTGGCAAATATTCTGCTAGTATTGCTATTTCTTCGTTTATTTGGTCTATTAAATCTTGTCTTCCACTTTTTTCGTAGTCTACTAATGAGTCTTTTCTTTTTTTAGATTCCTTTGCTATTATTTCTGTAATTTGTTCATCGTTTAGGTCTATTTGTTTATCTTTTTCTACTTGTAATATTGCCGCTCTTACCATTTGTATAACGTTTTTTCTTATTACTTTTTTATCTCTCATTGATACTTTCATGTCTTCTAATAATTTTTCTTTTAACATATTTTTTCCTCCTTTATTATTTTTAGCTATTTTATTATTAAGTATAGTATATATTATTTGCAATGCCGCGTAAGTCGACCAAACGAGCGGTTACGCGAGTGCGATTGGAGCGGCCAACATACTAGTAATATTATAAATGGAAGGTCGCGACACCAAGGCATAAAAATAATATATACTATACTTAAATTCTATAATCTTTAATAAAAAAAAGCTGAAAATTATTAGTTTATCCAACCTCTAACTTCCAACCTTTTTCTTTTAATTAAAATTTTCTTTTTCTTGCAGCCTCTGATTTTTTCTTTCTCTTAACACTAGGTTTCTCATAATGCTCTCTCTTACGAACTTCTTGCATAACTCCATTTCTAGCGCACTGTCTTTTAAATCTCTTCAAAGCTTCTTCTATATTTCCATTATAATAGTATTTTTCTACTTTTTTCTTTTGATTTTCTGGTATTTGGTTGTATATTTTTTCTATTTCTTCTTCATCATTTTCGTTTTTGCAAAAAGACATTAAACAAATTTCGTATTCTTTTTTTATTAAAAATGTTATTAATTCTAACATTTTTTCTTCATATTTTTCTTCATATTTCTCATCTATTTTGTCTTTTGGTGATATTATAGATATTATTGCTCTTTTTCTGTTTGTGATTTTTATATTAGATGTATCCATTGAGAACACTATGTCTGCTGCTTGTCTTGCATTTGGTAATTCTTTAAATAAATTATAAGAATATTTGTCTCTAAAACATACATCTTCAACATCACTTAACATATTATAAATATTATTATAATATTCTTGAGTTTTATATGGTCCAAAATTTATTCCTAACACATAT
>USFC01000080.1 GCA_900553865.1 uncultured Clostridium sp. | reverse complement strand
AAGAAAAGCATAATAATATTTTATGCTTTTCTTTTTATTATATTTTGTTAATAAACAATTAACTAAGCTAATTCTACAACTGCTCCAACTTCTGTTAATTTTGCTTTTAATTCTTCTGCTTCGTCTTTAGAAGCTCCTTCTTTAACTGTTTTTGGTGCTCCGTCTACTAATTCTTTAGCTTCTTTTAATCCTAATCCTGTAGCATCTCTAACTACTTTAATTACTTGGATTTTGTTTGCTCCAGCGTCTTTTAATACAACATCAAAAGATGTTTTTTCTTCTTCAGCTGCTGCAGCTCCTCCAGCTGCTGGTGCAGCTGCTGCTACTGCAGATACTCCATATTTTTCTTCTATTGCTTTTACTAATTCAGCAAGTTCAGCTACTGTTAAGCTGTCAATTTTTTCTAATAATTCTTCTATCATTTTTATTTCCTCCCATTTTTTTAATATTAATAATTTTCTTTTTTTATAATTTTCTAAAACGAATTAGAAACAAGTATAACAAGGCAGTCGAGCTAAAAAACCGGAGGCGTACATGTTGTACGTCGAGGATTTTTTATGCGATGACTAACGATGTTAGACGAAGTTTATAATTTGTTTTTGCATTATGCATTTTCTTTTTGCATACGTACTTGGTCAATTGCAACAGCGAATTTTGAAATAGTTCCAAGTAATCCACCAGCAAGCATACCAAGTAATTCTTGTCTTGATGGTAATTTTGCTAAAGTAATTAGTTCTTCTGTTGAAACTATTTTACCTTCAATTATACCACCTTTAATTTTATAAAATTCATTATCTTTTGAGAATTTATAGATTGCTTTTAATGGTTCTAAATAATCTCCTTCAGTCATAACAACTGCAGTTGGTCCTTCTAGAACTTCGTCTAATCCACTTTCTCCATTTGCATCTAATGCTCTTTTTATAATGTTATTTTTTATAACTTTATATTCTGAGTTTGCATTTCTTAATGTATTTCTTAATTCAGTAACTTCTCCTACAGAAATTCCTCTATAATCTGTTAATAATACAAATTTAGCATTTTTTATTTTTTCTGCTAAAGAACTTACTTCTTCTTCCTTTTGTTTTAATATTGCTTCACTTGCCATTTTTTATTTCACCCCCTGTTTTAGATATTAGAATGTTAAGTTCGAAAACTGAATTTTAGTTCAGCTTCTAACTTATTTATTTCTAATTTTAAAAATCCAATCTTATAGCCATTCAAGGCATATAAAGATTGGATTTTATTTTCCGATTCTCTATTTGCCTCGGTAGGACTTATTTTATTTGCCTACTTTCTTTGGCTACTATAATTATTTTTGATCAATATACATTCCAGGTCCCATTGTTGTAGAAATAGCAACACTTCTAATGTATTGTCCTTTTGCAGCTGCTGGTTTTGCTTTTATGATAGCATTCATAATTGTATCATAGTTCTCTGCTAATTTTTCTACTCCAAATGAAACTTTTCCAAAACCTAAATGAATAATATTTGTTTTGTCTAATCTGTATTCTACTTTACCAGATTTAATTTCGTTTATAGCTTTTGTAACATCCATTGTTACTGTTCCTGATTTAGGGTTTGGCATTAATCCTTTTGGTCCTAATACTTTACCTAATCTACCTACAACGCCCATCATGTCTGGAGTTGCTACGATAACATCATAGTCAAACCAATTTTCTTTTTCAATTTTTGGTATTAATTCTTCTGCTCCAACAAAATCTGCCCCTGCTTTTAATGCTTCGTCAGCTTTTGGTCCTTTGGCAAATACTAATACTTTTTGTGTTTTACCTGTACCATTTGGAAGTACTGTTGTACCTCTTACTTGTTGGTCAGCATGTTTTGAATCTACACCTAGTTTAACGTGTAATTCAACTGTTTCATCGAATTTTGCTTTTGGCATTTTTTCGATTAATTCTAGTGCTTCTTTTACACTATAAAGTTTGTTTTTATCAACTAACTTTGAAGATTCTTCGAATCTTTTTCCCATTTTCTTTCCTCCTTTGGTATTAACGAAACTTTTTTATTTAGTTTCTCCCATAATATTTTTTATTAGTCAACAACTACAACACCCATAGATCTTGCAGTTCCTGCTACCATACTCATTGCTGCTTCTAATGATGCTGCATTTAAGTCTGGCATTTTTTCTTTAGCGATTTCTTCTACTTGTGCCTTTGTAATAGTTCCTACTTTATCCCTATTTGGTTTTCCAGAACCTTTTTGTAGTTTTATCGCTTTTTTAATTAAACCTGCTACTGGTGGTACTTTTGTTATAAAAGTAAATGATTTATCTTTATATACTGTTATAACTACTGGTATTGTCATTCCAGCTTGGCTTGCAGTTCTATCATTGAATTCTTTAACGAATTGCATAATGTTTACACCGCTTGATCCTAATGCTGGTCCAACTGGTGGAGCTGGAGTAGCTTTTCCTGCTTCAATTTGTAATTTTATTACATTACTAATTTCTTTCTCTGCCATTTTATTGCACCTCCTTTAAGTTTTGATGTATATTACATCTAATAATTATAGAATATTTATTAATTTAAAGTTAAAGTTTGGTGATTAGAGCTTAAAGGCTAATATAAAGATTTAATATTTTAAATTTTTAATATATAACTTTGAACTTCTAATTTCCAACTTTGAACTTTTTATTAAACGATTTTTGTAATTTGTGAAAAATCAACCTCTATTGGAGTTTCTCTACCAAACATAGAAACTAATACTTTTACCTTATGCTTGTCTTTGTTAATTTCTTGTACTGTTCCTACAAAACCATCAAATGAACCTCCTGTAATTGATACAGAATCTCCTTCTACATAATCCACATTTACACTTGGTATTTCGAATCCCATTTGTCTTATTTCTTGTTCAGTAAGAGGTATAGGGTCTGTTCCTGAACCTACAAAGCCTGTTACACCTCTAGTATTTCTAACTATGTACCATGTTGCTTCTGTTACTATCATTTTAACTAAAACATAACCTGGAAAAACCTTTTTTAAGTTTGTTTTCTTTTTACCATTTTTTATTTCAATTTGTTCTTCCATTGGAACAACTATTTCAAAAAAGTAATCTTCTAACTCTCTATTTTTTACTGTTTTTTCTAAGTCTGTTTTAACTTTATTCTCATATCCAGAATATGTATGTACAACATACCACTTTGGTTCTAAGTTTTCTGTTTCTTGAGCCATAAAGATAGGCCTCCTTTATTATTCATTTACAGTATTTGTTTCTGTATTTTCTAATACTTTTTCTGCATTTGAATTTTCTTCGTTTATTACTTGACTATTTACCGTTTCATTTTTTGATTCTACTTTAGCTTTTATTCTGTTTATACCAAATGTATTCATCTTTTCAAATGCAAAATCTAATACAAAAACTATAGCAGCTGTAATTAATACAATTGTAATAACCGCAACTGTATTGTTTACTAATTGCTTTGGTGTTGGCCAAATAACTTTTTTAAGTTCTGCTTTAAAATCTTTAAAAAAGTGTTTTTTTTCTTTTTTATTTTTTGCTTCTTTTGGCATTTTTTCTTCCTCCTTAAAAAGGCTATTTTGTTTCTTTATGAGTTGTACGTTTTTTGCAATATTTGCAATATTTTACAATTTCTAATCTGTCTGTATTATTTTTTTTGTTTTTTTCTGTCATATAATTTCTTCTTTTGCATTCTGTACATTCTAATGTAATTGGTTCTCTTGCTCCTTTTGCAGCCATTTAAAACACCTCCACTGATTTACTTCTTTATTTATTTTTAGTTTTAACTATTTTAAAAAGCATATGCACTCCACATATGCTTAATTATTCTACCATATACTTCTATAAAAGTCAATATTTATGTAACATTTTTATAGAATATTTTTTGTTATTTTTTCTTCTTTTTTTGTACTGAAAATCCAAATTTTCCAATTTTCTTTTTTAATGAGTAATATCCTCCGTTCGCATATGCTATTAAATCACACTTACTTATGTCAAAAGCTCCTTTTTCGTCTATATACTTATCATCTGCATCTATTGATAATATTTCTGCTATAAATACATGATGACTTCCTAATTCTTTAATTTCTTTTACTTTACATTCAACTGAAACTGGACTTTCTTTTATAAGCGGACATTTAACATGTTTTGCTTTCTCTTTTGTAAGTTTCATTTCTTTGAATTTATCATACTCTCTTCCTGACCTTACTCCACACCAATCTGTTGCATATGCTAATTGTTCATTTGTAAGGTTTATTACAAATTCTCCACTTTCTCTTATTAGGTTATATGAATACCTTTCAGGTCTTACAGAAATATAGCACATTGCCGGATTTGTGTTTAATATTCCTGTCCATGCAACTGTCATAATATTTGATTTTTCCATAGTTCCTGATGTTACCATTACTGCTGGTATAGGATATATAAAGGTCCCTGGTTTCCATTCTACTTTTGACATTTTTCTTACTCTCCTCGCATAATATATTTAAATTTTTAGCAAATGATTAATGCAAAAATTACTTTTACTTACTCGCTTTTTTTATATTTCTATGTTCTATAAAAATCATAAATTAAGAATCTTATTAACTTCTATTTTATTAATATTATCTCATAAAAGTTATCGTATTTTTATTTATAAGATTTCTAATTTATAATTTTTTAAACATAAAAAAACTAGCGACAACCTATTTTCTCAGCAGGGTAACCCACAAATATCTTTGGCACCTAAAGGCTTGACTTCTGTGTTCGGCATGGGAACAGGTATTTCCCTCTAGGTCATAATCACCAGAAATGTTTATGTACTCTTTTAATTCTTCTAATTTATATCACATATATTTAATTTTGTAAATATATTTTCTACTTTTTTAGAAAAATTATTCAGCACACTCAAAAATACATAGAAAAAAGTTTATATTAGTAAACTTAACAACCTTGTTTTTTATATTAGTGGTTAAGCCCTCGAATTATTAGTATTGGTCAGCTACATGTATCGCTACACTTACACCTCCAACCTATCAACCACATAGTCTACGTGGATTCTTACTACCTTAACGGTATGAGATATCTTATCTTAGGGTGGGCTTCACACTTAGATGCTTTCAGCGTTTATCCCTTCCATACTTAGCTACTCAGCCGTGCCACTGGTGTGACAACTGATACACCATCGGTATGTCCATCCTGGTCCTCTCGTACTAAGGACAGCTCCCTTCAAATATCTTGCGCCTGCGACAGATAAGGACCGAACTGTCTCACGACGTTCTGAACCCAGCTCG
>USFC01000079.1 GCA_900553865.1 uncultured Clostridium sp. | reverse complement strand
GCTAAAAGTGAACGAATACGAATACGTACAGCACCTAAATTATTAATTTCATCTATTTTAATTAAAGTATACATTTTATTATAGCTTGATAAGATTTCTTCAACTTGGTCTGTTGTAACAGCATCTACGCCACAACCAAAGGAATTTAATTGTACTAATTCTAAATTGTCTTGTTTTCCAACAAAGTCTGCAGCAGCATATAAACGTGCATGATATACCCATTGGTCAACAACTCTTAAAGGACGCTTTGCTTCCGCTAAATGAGAAATACTATCTTCTGTTAACACACATAGCCCTAAAGAAGTAATTAAGGTATCAATTCCATGATTTATTTCAGGGTCTGTATGATAAGGTCTTCCTGCTAATACGATGCCATGCAATTTATTTTCATTAATATATTTTAATGTTTCTTCACCTTTTTTACGTATGTCATTTTTGTAATTTTGATATTCTTCTTCGGCTTTTCGAGCTGCTTGTAATAATTCTTTTTTAGTAAAATTATATTCTTTAAATTCAAGTAAATCCATTAATGTTTCAGCTAAAGTTTTTGCTTCAAAAGGCAAAAAAGGATTTAAAAATTTAATATTTTTATCTTTTAATTCTTCTACATTATTTTTTAATACTTCAGAATATGAAATTACTATAGGACAATTATAATGGTTGTCAGCTTTTTCATATTCTTTTCTTGAATATGGTATGCAAGGGTAAAAAATTGTATTAATTCCTTGTTTTATTAAGCTTATAATGTGTCCATGTGAAAGTTTAGCAGGGAAACATACAGATTCAGAAGGCATAGATTCCATACCTTTTTCGTATGTTTTTCTATTACTCTTTTCTGAAAGTATTACCCTAAATCCTAAATTTGTAAGGAAAGTAAACCAAAATGGATAATCTTCATACATATTTAAAACCCTAGGGATACCTATTGTTCCACGTGTTGCTTTTTCTTCTGGTAAAGGTTCATAACCAAATAATCTTTCATATTTATATTTCATTACATTTGGTAAATCTTTTTTCTCTGAAAGGTTTCCAGCACCTTTTTCACAACGATTTCCAGAAATATATTTTGAACCATTGCTAAATTTATTTATTGTAAGCAAACAATGATTTTCACATCCATTGCAACGTACATGTGAAGTTGTTATTTCTAGTTTATCTAAATCTTCTAAACCTAAAATAGTTGAGTGATATTCCATATCTAAATTTGCTTCATATTGTTCTTTAGAAAGAAGTGCGGCTCCATAAGCTCCCATTAAACCTGCAATATCTGGTCTTACAACATTTCTTCCAACTATTAATTCGAAAGCACGAAGAACAGCATCATTATAGAATGTTCCACCTTGAACAACTATGTGTGCACCAAGTGTTTTGACATCTCTAACTTTCATAACTTTTTGAATAGCATTTTTTATTACTGAATAAGAAAGTCCAGCAGATATATCTCCAACACTATATCCTTCTTTTTGTGCTTGTTTAATTTTAGAATTCATAAATACTGTACAACGAGAACCTAAATCTACGGGTCTTCTTGCTTCTAGTGCACTTTCAACAAATTCTTCAATAGAAAGATTTAAGCTTTTTGCAAATGTTTCTATAAAAGAACCACATCCTGAAGAACAAGCTTCATTAAGCATAATATTATCTATAGCACCATTTTTCATTTTTATATATTTCATGTCTTGACCGCCAATGTCAACTATACTAGTTACATTTGGCATAAACTCTTTTGCAGCTGTATAATGAGCTATTGTTTCTATCTCATTTAAATCTACATTTAAAGCAGTTTGTATTAGTTTTTCACCATAACCTGTAACGCCACTATATCTAATAGTGCAAGTTTCAGGCAATTCAGCATATAGTTTTTTTAGCATTTTTATAACACTTTGAAGAGGATTTCCTTCATTACTTCCATATAAAGAATATAATAAAGTTCCTTCATTATCTATTACTACTAATTTTGTAGTAGTAGAACCTGCATCAATTCCTATAAAAACATCTCCACTAAAATCTTTTAAGTTAGCTTTTTTTACTTTATCTTTTTCATGTCTTGTTTTAAATTCCTCATATTCAATATCAGTTTTAAATAAAGGAGCTAGTGGATTTGTAGTGTCATCATGTGAATTTCTTAATACTTCTATTTTACTTTTTAATTTTTCATTAGAAATAGGTTTTGTATTTAATGAATCTAATGCTGCTCCTTTTGCAACTAGTAAATGGGCTTCTTCTGGAACAACAACGTGATTGTCATCTAAATGTAAAGTTTCAATAAATCTATTTCTAAGTTCAGGTAAATAGTTTAAAGGACCACCTAAAAATGCTACTGTTCCACGTATTGGCCTACCACAGGCTAAACCACTTATTGTTTGATTTACAACTGCTTGAAAAATAGAAACAGCAATATCTTCTTTTGCAGCGCCTTCATTAAGTAATGGTTGTATATCAGTTTTTGCAAATACACCACAACGAGAAGCTATTGGGTAAATCATTTTATAATTTTTAGCAAGTTCATTTAAACCAGCTGTATCTGTATTTAAAAGTGAAGCCATTTGGTCTATAAATGCTCCTGTACCACCTGCGCAAGTACCATTCATACGTTGTTCTATTGATTTGTCAAAATATATAATTTTTGCATCTTCTCCACCAAGTTCTATTACAACATCTGTCTGTGGAATATATTTTTCAACAGCTCTTTTACAAGAAACAACTTCTTGAATAAAAGGTAGGTCTAAAAATTTGGCTGCAGACATTGCACCAGAACCAGTTAAAGCAACTGTAAATAGGCAATCTTTATATGTATTTATTAAATCTTCTAAAACATTGCAAATAGTATTTTTGGTGTCTGAAAAATGCCTTTGGTAATTTCTATATATAATATTTAAATCTTCATCCATTACGACGATTTTTACTGTTGTAGAACCAACGTCTAATCCAACATGTAATATTTTTTCCATTTTTTTCTCCCTCTTTTTATTAAAAAATCATATAAAATTCTCCACTCATTTTATACGGAAATTGGCATTTTGTCAAACGTTTTAACAGAAAATTCACAAAGGAAAAATATGGCAAAATTAAAATTTAAAAAGAATTTATAAAAAAATTTTTGAAATTAAATATTTTGTACAAATTTTATTACATAAAATTTGGTAGGCAAAAAGAGGCGAGGAATGAAAAGTTTTTTAAATATTAATCTGGATTACATTTGTTCTAAAATAAACTTGTCTAGCATAAAAATTAAAAAAAGAAAAAGGAGAAAATAAAATGTTAGATTGGAAAAGAATTATAATTATTTTAATTTTTGTTATTTTGATTATTGGAATTATAACAGGAGTATATATTGTAGTAAAAAATAAAAACGAAAAAAAAGAAATAGTAGAATATACTCCGCAAGAAGAAATAACAGAAGAGCAAATGAGGCAAACAATGGTATCTTTATATTTTAAAAATAATAATGGATTAATTCCAGAAGTAAGATTAATAGATGTAAAAGAATTAATAGAAAATCCATATGAAAAAATATTAAATATGCTAATACAAGGTCCAAAAAATGAAAATTTACAAAAAGTAATTCCAGAAGGTACAAAAATAAATAAAATAGAAAAAGAAGGAGAAATTTTAATTATAGATTTTTCTAAAGAATTTATAGAAAATCATATAGGTGGAGAAATAGAAGAAAAATTAACAATTGAAGCTATAGTAAAAACAGTAACAGAATTAACAGAAATAAATGGAATTAAAATAAAAATAAATGGCGAAGAAAATAAAGAATTTAAAGATGGAAAAATAAAATTTAATAAAATATTTAATAGAGAATAAAAAATAAAAATTAATTTGTTATAATTAATGTAAAAAATTGATTTTTTATTTTGCCATGATTAAAAAAATATAATTAAATAACCCAACCGCCATTTATTGAAATAATTTGTCCGGTAGTATAATCATCTTCAATTAACCATTCAACACATTTTGTTATAGACTGTGGATTCCCAATTCGTTCTAATGGAATTTCTTCTTGTATATTTTGTAGCTCTTCGCTTGTTAAATGTGCATTCATGCTAGTATTAATTATACCAGGTGCAATACTGTTTACTCGTATATTTGATGGTCCAAGCTCTTTGGCTAAGGACTTTGTCATTGCATCTAGCCCTGCTTTTGAAACAGAATAATGAGTTTCGCATGAGCTACCAACTAATCCCCATACAGACGATATGTTTATTATACAGCCATTTTTGTTGTGTATCATGCATGGTAAAGTATCTTTTATGGTATAAAATGCAGATGTTAAATTAGTTTGTAGCATATTATACCAATCTACATCTGTTATATCTGTGAATAATTTTGTTTGAGATATACCAGCATTATTTATTAGTACATCTATTTTATGATATTTATTTATGCAATAATTTATTAGTTTGGTAACTTCTGTATGAATTGACACGTCTGCTTGACAAATATCTATATTTATATTTTCTTCATTTAATCTATTTTGAATTGATTTTGCCTCTTTTTCAGAATTATTATAATTTAAAATTACAGTATATCCTTTGCGAGCCAGACCTTCAACTATATTTGCTCCAATTCCCTTAGAACCTCCAGTTACTAAAATTACTTTTGACATTTTTTATTCACTCCTTTTTGTTAAACAATTCATATAAAAATTCTCCATTAATTTTTTGTAAAACAAAAAATCAGACAAGTTTTAAACAAGCCTGATTTTAAGTATTGGAGCCACTTGTCTGAATCGAACAGACGACCTACTGATTACAAGTCAGTTGCTCTACCAGCTGAGCTAAAGTGGCATTATTAAGTTGTGGTGACCCGTACGAGAATCGAACTCATGTCTCCGCCGTGAAAGGGCGATGTCTTAACCGCTTGACCAACGGGCCTTAAAAATAATATGAATGTTTAGGATTTTGCAATCCTAAACATTTGGTGAGCCATCGCAGACTCGAACTGCGGACAACTTGATTAAAAGTCAAGTGCTCTACCACCTGAGCTAATGACCCAAATGATTCATATTATTTTTGCTGCATTGCTGAATGCATGACTTATTATAAACTGGATTTTTGTAATTGTCAATACATTTTTTAAATTTTTTTAAAAAATTTTTTTGAATGTGTAATAATTACAAAAAATGGTGCAACTGGAGGGATTCGAACCCCCGACCTTCCGGTTCGTAGCCGAACGCTCTATCCAGCTAAGCTACAGTTGCATTTCAATAATAAGAATTTTATATCATTTATGTGTATGTGTCAATAGATAAATTAAATCTTTTGCATTTATTTGCTAAAGATTACAAAAATATTACAAAATTATATAGTAAAAAAATTTGTGAAATTTATATTAAAAAATAAATATTGCTAGGGAAATATAAAAAAAATAAATTAACATAAAATCAACAGCTGAATATAGGTTTAAAATAGATATGTCACAAACAGATTGAAAAAATATTGAAAGAGAGTACCAAAAATGATATTGTTTAAATGACCAAAAAATAAACATATCGGAGGTGCTCTCTTATGGGAAATAATATCACAGATAGATTAAAATATAAAGAGTCAGTAGTAAAATTTTCAAAAAAATATGGAGTAGCAAAGGCAGCATATAAATTTGGAGAATGTAAAAGAACAATATATAGATGGCAAAATAGATATGATGGAACATTAGAAAGTTTAAAAGATAAATCAAGACGTCCACATTC
>USFC01000078.1 GCA_900553865.1 uncultured Clostridium sp. | reverse complement strand
GCATATGAGCCGAATAAGTGCCCAATGTGTGAAGCAGGAGACAGAGTAGAAGCAATTGTTAACAGTTTTGGATATTCGAAATTATAGAAATAGAACAGACCTATATATGTTTTTCGCCTGAAATAAGAGTTAGGAAAATAAACAACGGAAAAGAATACACTTTTGCCGTGAAAACTAATATAACATCAGACGGAATGATACGAGATGAAATTGAAAATTTTATTACACAAGAAGAATATAATAACTTAATGAAAAAGCAAGAAGGAAATACTATTTATAAAACTAGATATCAGTTTTTAGATGGAGATTATCTATTAGCAGTTGATATATTTTCAGGAGAATTAGAAGGTTTAGCCTATTTAGAAATAGAATTTGAAAATCAAGAAGAAGCAGATAATTTTCAAACACCTAATTGGGTAATTAAAGATGTTACAAGCGATTTAAATTATAAAAACGGACATCTTGCTAGATATGGTATACCAGATAGTTTTTTTGAATACATAAAAGAATCTTTGAAAAACATATAGCCGTGCAAATTTGCATTTTTATGTAAAATGTTGTATAATAAAAAATGCTATAGGTAATATTCTTATTATTTACCCTGTTTTCACTAATTAGTGAGAGGGATTTCCTCTAACTTTTTGGTTTAACATATATAACAAGCAAACAACAACAAAAGAATTTAAGGAGGAAACGTTATGACAGTACCAGTTGATTTATTACTTTATGTTGCTCTGTTGATTGCTCTTCTCTTTCTGGTAGTAACTTGTTTTTGGAAAGCAATATCTAACAACAGTTTTGGTTGTCGAGTAGCAAGACTTTTGACAACTACTGCACTGACAGCTATTCAAGTAGGGCTGCTTACAGTTCACTGCCTAACTGGAGAAAGTCATGGATTTGATCTTTTTATGGTGTTTATTTGGTTGTTTTGTGTAGTAATTTCTGCTTTCGCCATGAGAAATTAAAAACGGAGGACTTAATATGAAACGGTCTTATGGAATTCAACTTTTTATCAACTTTGCTTTCGGCATGGCACTAGGTTGTTCTATAACCTTGGCTATGGAAAGAGCTAGTGTATTCTTTACATTAGTATCTATAGTGGTTTCTGTTGCCTTTGCACTGAACGTGGCTTGCGGATATGACAAAAGTCACAAAAAGTAACGTTTTAAATATAGGACACAGTATAAAAACTGTGCCCTATATTTTTTATTTGTAAAATATTTATTTTTTGTAAGTAAACTATTTGCTTTGTTGCTATTCTTCTACATTATTTTCTTCTGCATTTGTTACTTCTAAGTCTTTCATGCTTAAATTTATTCTTCCTTGGTTATCTATATCTGAAACTTTTACTGTAATTTCATCTCCAACTGAAAGAACATCTGCTACTTTTTCTACTCTTTTATTTGAGATTTTAGAGATATGAAGTAATCCTTCTTTTCCTCCACCTAAATCTACGAATGCTCCAAATGTAGCTATTCTTGTTACTTTTCCGTCGTATATTTTTCCAACTTCTAT
The DNA here is from genome assembly GCA_900553865.1 of uncultured Clostridium sp. Taxonomy (GTDB): domain Bacteria; phylum Bacillota; class Clostridia; order TANB77; family CAG-508; genus UMGS1663. The sequence goes on along the minus strand of USFC01000078.1, from coordinate 4,255 downwards.
TTCTCTTGTTATTTCTTCTATCATTTTCTTAGCTTTTGGTCCATCTTGTCCTTCTATAGAATAAATACAAACTGTTCCGTCTTCTTCTATGTCAATTTTAACTCCCTTTGCTTCTTCTATTATTTTGTTTATAATCTTTCCACCAGGCCCGATAACATCTTTAATTTTATCCACTGGTATTGTCATTGTAATAATTTTAGGTGCATATTTTGATAATTCTTTTCTAGGTTCTGCAATTACTGGTAACATAATGTTATCTAATATATAATCTCTTGCTACTTTTGTTCTTGCAAAAGCTTCTGCAATTATATCATATGTTAAACCATCACATTTAATATCTACTTGAATTGCTGTAATACCTTCTTTTGTTCCACCAACTTTAAAGTCCATATCCCCAAAGAAATCTTCAATTCCTTGAATATCTGTAAGCATTACATATTCATTTGGATTTTCCTTGCTTGTAACTAAACCTGTTGAAATACCTGCAACTGGTCTTTTAATTGGAACACCAGCATCCATTAATGCTAAAGTACTTCCACAAATACTTGCTTGTGATGTAGAACCATTTGAAGATAAAATTTCAGATACAACACGAATTGCATATGGAAATTCTTCTTCTGATGGAATTACTGGAACTAGTGCTTTTTCTGCTAAAGCTCCATGTCCTATTTCTCTTCTTCCAGGTCCACGAGAAGGTCTTGCTTCTCCTACTGAATAAGATGGGAAATTATATTGGTGCATATATCTTTTTCCTGTTTCTTCATCTACACCATCTAGCATTTGTTCTTCACTCTTCATTCCTAGAGTTACAATAGTCATAGCTTGTGTTTGTCCTCTAGTAAATATTGCACTACCATGTACTCTTGGAAGTAAACCTACTTCACATGAAAGTGGTCTTAATTCATCTATTTTTCTTCCATCTGGACGTTTGTGTTCATTGAAAATCATTTCTCTAACACATTCTTTTTCTAAGTCATGCACTGTGTCTGCAATGTCTTGTTTTCTTTCTTCTCCTGCTTCTTCTCCATATTTTTCTACTACATAGCTTGTAATATCTTGAGTTATTTTATCTATGTTAGCATCTCTAGTTTCTTTGTCTGGAGCTTGTACATCTTGGTACATTCTATCTTTGAAAGTTGCTCTTAATTCTTCATAGAAACTTTCTTCTACACCAAAGTGTTTGTATTCAAATTTTTCTTTTCCACAATCTTTTTGAATTTCAGAAATAAATTCACAGATTTTTTTAATTTCTACATGAGCTGCTTTTATAGCCTCTAACATTGTATCGTTTGGTATTTCGTCTGCTCCTGCTTCAATCATTGTTATTTTTTCTTGTGTTGCAGCTACTGTTAATGTTAATCTTGATTTTTCTCTTTGAGCTACTGTTGGGTTTATAACAATTTGTCCATCTACATATCCTACATTTACTGCTGCTGTTGGTCCACCAAATGGAATATCTGAAATTGCAAGTGCTGCTGCTGAGCCTATCATAGCACATACTTCTGGGCTATTATCTTGTTCTACTGAAAGAACTGTTGCAACAACACATACATCATTTCTGAAATCTTTTGGGAATAATGGACGAAGTGGTCTATCTATTGCTCTTGATGTTAGTATTGCTTTGTCTGTTGGTTTTCCTTCTCTTTTTGTAAAGCTTCCTGGAATTTTCCCTACTGCATATAATTTTTCTTCATAATCTACTGATAATGGAAAAAAGTCAATTCCATCTTTTGGTTCTTTTGCAGCTGTAACATTTACCATTACAACTGTTTCTCCATAGCGAACCATAACGCTACCATTTGCAAGTTCTGCTATTTTACCTGTTTCTATTGTTAGCTTTCTTCCTGCAAGTTCTGTTGAATAAGTTTTAAACATATATATTTCTCCTTTTCTCCCCCAAAAGGTCCAGGTAGTTTTGGGGTAAATCTTTATTTCTTTTATTTTTATATCTATATATTTCTCTAACAATACTTTTCTTAGTTGTAACCTCTACAATGTACTATTTTTAATAGTATATTGTACAAGCTACATTCTAATTTTAAGTATTGTTACAAGATAAAAATATTTATTATAATCTTTTACCCCAAAAGTACCTGGCCCTTTTGGAGTAAAAATAATTTTAAAATAGACGTTTTACTTTTATTTAGCAAAACGTCCATTTTGATTAATTATTTTCTTAATCCTAATTTTTCAACGATATCTCTATATCTTTGAACATCTTTATCACTTAAATATTTAAGTAAGCTACGTCTTGCACCTACCATTTTTAAAAGACCTCTTCTTGAGTGATTGTCTTTTTTGTGTACTTTTAAGTGTTCTGTTAATTCATTAATTCTTTCTGTTAAAAGAGCTATTTGAACTTCTGGAGAACCAGTATCTTTTTCATCTCTTTTATAAGTATTAATAATTTCTTGTTTTCTTTCTTTTGTCATTTCAGATTGCACCTCCTGTTTTTTATTATTTGCCTTAAACTGAGTTTAAGCAGGTTTTTTCCTAAAACTAAGTATAAGGTATTTGTCTTTGACTTAAATATAATACCATATTTTTATTGCATTTGCAATAGAAAAAAGGCAGAAATTTAAATTTTCTACCTCTTTTCTGGAATGCTATTTGAAAATTTTCACTAAGCTTTTTTCTTTTATTTTACTTTTTCTCTTCTTCACATAGTTTGTCAAGTATTCCCCACATTATTTTATGATACCTTTTAATCGCTATATATCTTGTGTCTTCCTTCCTTACATCATTCTCCCCTGCCTTGTCCTCGTATTGACAATAAATTGCTGGAACATCTTTTTCTGCATTTCTGTCTTTGTCTATTGTAATTGAAACAAGATTTGGTGCAAGTTCTGTAAGCTGCGCTGAAATATCATTTTCTGCAAATGCATCTTTTATGCTACTCATAAGATTGTAGAATTTTTGCCTTTCTATCTCTTTTTGATATTTCCGACCCTTCTCTTTCCAAATTAAAATAATGTTTTCTTTCTTCATATTTTTCCTCCTTAAAATAATTATTTTACTTTTGCTGCCTATGTTCTTTCTGTAAAACAGGTCAAAACAGAATTAACATAACTATGTTATCATTTTTTTATAAATTTTGCAATAAGTAGAAGAAGAAATTTTACATCATTAATTATCTTTTTAATTATTTCTTCTTTCGAATAATATTCTTGTTGTGTTATATGTATCAATTTTACATTATTTTTAAATACATTATCTAATAAAATATCTCTTTCATGTCTATCTGGATTTTCATGTGTTTTATCATCTAGTTCAATGCAACAGTATATTTGAGAGTTCTTTTCATCAAATAAGACAAAATCTATACTTTTACGAGATATTTTATCAAATAATTCATTTTTTATTTTATCTAAAAACAAACAAAATCAATATAAAAATTGGAAAATTTTAGTAAAAATTATTGCATTTGTTTGACTTTATGTAAAATGTGTGTTATACTAAAGTTCGAAGACTTACTTAAATACATAAAGCCTTCCAGAATTGGAGGGCTATGTGTTTCCCTCCAATTTTGAAAATAAAAAATCATAATAGGAGGAAAACACATATGAAAACAATTATTAGCGAAGTAAAGAAAACAGATTGGATTAATGCTGATTGGTCAAAGCTCAGAGGAACCTGCATTGCATATGTAGGTAGTGCAGATGTTGACCGGTTAGTAGAAAATACGTTTAGACGTATTGCGAAAGAGTTACATATTCCTTATGAAGAGCTTGCACCTGTTCTTAAAGAACAAAATGCAGAATTCTACAATAAAAAGGATGAACTCTACAAAGTTGCCGATGGATACCGGAAAAACAACCCTGCTCTTCTAGAGCTGGAAGCTTTATTAAAAATTCCTGATATAACATTTTTATTGCAGAGTCAGGAATTTGCAGCTCTGAAAAAGCAGTTTAACTGTTAATTACTTCGTACCCCAAAAGAGTGTAGTGATATTTTTTATTGCTACACTCTTTTGGCCTATATTGTGCCTGTTATTTTTTATACATTTCAATCTTATACTCTTTTTACACTCACTATATCCAATTTTTGAAGGATTTTAAAAAATTAAAAAAAATTTAATTTCTTAAAATCCTCTATATTTCAGTGTTTTTTAAATCTTGCAACAAAAAATATAATTTTTTTTCAAAAAAGTGTTGACAATTATTTTAAAATCTTGTATACTTAAACTCGTCGAAAGAACAAGGTCGCTTAGCTCAGCTGGGAGAGCATCTGCCTTACAAGCAGGGGGTCATAGGTT
>USFC01000077.1 GCA_900553865.1 uncultured Clostridium sp. | reverse complement strand
GTTAGAGCAGCAGGTCAAGAAGCTCAATTAATGGCTAAAGAAGGAAAATATGCTCACGTAAGACTTCCATCAGGAGAAATGAGATTAGTTTTAACAAGATGTAGAGCAACTATCGGAACAGTTGGAAACACAGACCATGAAAACGTTAAATTAGGTAAAGCAGGAAGAACAAGACATATGGGAATAAGACCAACAGTTAGAGGTTCTGTAATGAACCCAGTAGATCACCCACATGGTGGTGGTGAAGGTAGAGCACCGGTTGGTCATGCAGGACCAATGACACCTTGGGGCAAACCAGCTCTAGGATACAAGACTAGAAAGAAAAACAAAAAATCTAACAAAATGATTGTTAAGAGAAGAAAATAATAATGAAAATTATATAAAATAGTAAAAACTTTTAAAAACGAGAATTACTAGGAAAAGTTTTTCAAAGTTATAAGAAAAGGAGGAAAAGTAAAAATGTCAAGATCAAGCAAAAAAACTCCATTTATAGCTCCAGAATTATTAAAAAGAGTTGAAGCAATGAACGAAACAGGAGCTAAAGAAGTATTAAAGACATGGTCAAGAGCATCTACTATATATCCACAAATGGTTGGACACACAATAGCTGTTCACGATGGTAGAAAACATGTGCCTGTTTATATAACAGAAGAAATGATAGGCCATAAATTAGGAGAATTTGCTCCAACAAGAACTTTCAAAGGTCATGCAGGAGAAAAAACAACTAAAAAATAAAAAGGGATAAATAATAGATGAACCCAGCGCGGGACATTTCTTATCCCTTCAGGAATACCTTGGGGAAAAATGTGTCCCCGTCAGGAACCTGAACAAGATAGAGTTAAGGAGGAAAATAACGTGGAAAAACAAGAAATGCAAGAAGTTATTATTCCAGAAGCATGCGCAATACTTAAATATGCTAGAATTTCAGCTAGAAAAGTAAAAATAGTAATAGATTTAATTAGAGGAAAAAATGTAGATGAAGCATTAGCTACATTAAAATATACTCCAAAAGCAGCATCTGAAATAGTAGAAAAATTATTAAAATCAGCAATTGCAAACGCTGAAAATAACCACAATATGGCACACGAAAAATTATATGTTGCAGAAGTTTTTGCAAACCAAGGACCAACATTAAAAAGAATTAGACCAGCAGCAAAAGGTTCAGCAGTAAGAATTCGTAAAAGAACAAGTCATATAACAATAATATTAAGAGAAAGAGAAGCTTAATAGAAAATAAAATAAGAAAAGTAAGAGGAATCCCCCTTACAAAAAGAGAAGAAAGGAGCCTATAACAATGGGACAAAAAATGGATCCTCATGGATTAAGAGTAGGTGTAATTAAAGACTGGGACTCAAAATGGTATGCAAACAAAAAAGATTTTGCAGACTACCTAGTAGAAGATCACAAAATCCGTGAATATGTTAAGAAAAAATTATATGTTAGCGGAATTTCAAAAATAGAAATTGAAAGAACTGCTAAATTTGTAAAAGTTAATGTTTATACAGCTAAACCAGGATTAGTAATTGGTAAAGGCGGAAACTTAGCAGAAACTTTAAAAAATGAATTACAAAAAATGATAGGTAAAGAAGTTAATTTAAATATCGTTGAAGTGAAAGATGTTGATTTAAATGCACAATTAGTTGCAGAAAACATCGCAGGACAACTAGAAAGAAGAATTTCATTCAGAAGAGCTATGAAACAATGTATGCAAAAAACTATGAAAGCAGGTGCTTTAGGTATTAAAACTGCAGTATCTGGTAGATTAGGTGGAGCAGACATGGCTAGAACTGAATTCTACAAAGAAGGAACAATACCACTTCAAACATTAAGAGCTGATATTGATTATGGATTTGCAGAAGCAGATACAACATATGGAAAAATCGGTGTAAAAGTTTGGATATATAAAGGAGAAGTTCTTCCAGCTAAAAAGAAAGTGGAAGGAGGAGAAAAATAATGCCATTAATGCCAAAAAGAACAAAATATAGAAAACAACAAAAAGGAAGAAACAGAGGAAAAGCAATGAGAGGAAACTTTGTTTCTGACGGAGAATATGGACTTCAAGCAACTGAAGCAGGATTAATTACAACAAACCAAATAGAATCTGCCCGTGTTGCTATGACTCGTTATATTAAAAGAGGTGGAAAGGTTTGGATAAAAATCTTCCCAGATAAACCAATAACAAAGAAACCAGCAGAAACTCGTATGGGTAAAGGTAAAGGAGCTGTTGAATATTGGGTAGCAGCTGTAAAACCAGGAAGAGTTATGTTTGAAATAGCAGGAGTACCAGAAGAAACAGCTAGAGAAGCATTAAGATTAGCTGCTAATAAACTATCTGTTAAGTGTAAATTTGTTAAAAAAGAAACTAAAATAGGTGGTGAAAGTGATGAAGATTAATAAAATAAGAGAAATGTCTTCACCAGAATTAGAAAAAGAATTAGGAGAGTTAAAATCTGAATTATTCAAACTAAGATTTAGCTTAGCTACAAACGGATTAGACAATCCTATGAAAATAAAAGAAGTGAAAAAAGACATTGCAAAAATAAATACAGTATTAACTGAAAGAAAATTAGCTGAAAATGCTTAAAATTTTCAAAAACAAGTTCAGAATTTGACAAGAAAGGAGATTAGAAAATCATGGAAGAAAGAAATCTTCGTAGAACTTATATAGGAACTGTTAAATCTAATAAAATGGACAAAACAGTTGTAGTAGCTGTAGAAACTAGTGAGAAGAATAAAACATATGGAAAAATTCAAAAGAAAACATATACTTTAAAAGCTCACGATGAAAACAACGAATGCGGAATCGGCGATAAAGTTCAAGTAATGGAAACAAGACCTTTATCAAAAGATAAAAGATACAGAGTTGTTAAAATAGTAGAAAAGGCTATAATAAAATAGAAAACAAAAATCAGAGGAAGCTCTGAAAAAGCTTTAATAAAAGAAAAAAGTAAATAATACAGAAGTTAGAAAACAGAAGTTAGAAAGCCAAATATAATAACTGACATCTGATAACTGACATCTGATATCAAAGAAAAGGAGGAACAGCAAAATGGTACAACAACAATCTATATTAAAAGTAGCTGATAACACTGGTGCAAAAGAAATTATGTGCATTAGATGTTTAGGTGGGTCATATAGAAAATATGCTGGAGTTGGAGATATAATAGTTGCTTCTGTTAAAACAGCAACACCAGGTGGAGTTGTAAAGAAAGGTGACGTTGTAAAAGCAGTTGTAGTTAGAACAAAGAAACCAATCAGAAGAGCAGACGGCTCATATGTAAGATTTGATGAAAATGCAGCAGTTATAATAAAAGAAGATAAAAATCCAAAAGGAACACGTATATTTGGACCTGTTGCAAGAGAATTAAGAGATGGAGATTATATGAAGATTTTGTCATTAGCTCCAGAAGTTCTTTAATTAAATTATAATTAAGCATCTTGCGTCGTTAAATTTTACATTAATAATTCTCGACGTACAGAAAGTACGCCTCCGGTTATTAAGAAAAATTTGCCTAGCAATATATTAATTCTAATTTAATTTATATTAAGAAACATATAAATTAAAACCTTAAAATAAAGAAGAAGAGGTGAAAAAATAAATGAAAATAAGAAAAGGTGATACTGTTAAAGTTTTATCAGGAAATGATAAAGGAAAAACAGGAGAAGTTTTACAAGTAATACCAAATTCACAAAAGGTTGTTGTTAAAGGTATTAATGTTAGAAAAAAACATATTAAACCAAGAAAACAAGGTGAAGAAGGTGGAATCATACCTTTAGAATGCGCAATTCATGCAAGCAAAGTAAACGTAGTTTGCCCTAAATGCGGAAAAGCTGCAAGAATAGGATATGAAGTAGAAAAAGATGGAAAAGTACGTGTTTGTAAAAAATGCGGAGCAAAAATAAAATAAAGCGTGGAAGGAGGAAAACATAAACCATGGAAATATTAAAAGAACAATACCAAAAGGAAATAGTTCCTGCAATGATGAAAAAATTTAACTACAAATCAGTTATGGAAGTTCCAAAGTTAGAGAAAGTAGTAATTAATATAGGTCTAGGAGATATAAAAGACAACCCAAAATCATTAGAAAATGCAATGAATGAAGTTAAAATCATAACTGGTCAAGCTCCAATTGTGACAAAAGCTAAAAAAGCTATTGCAGCCTTCAAAATAAGAGAAGGTGTAAATATGGGATGCAAAGTTACATTAAGACAAGGAAAAATGTACGATTTCGTATATAAATTATTTAATGTAGCATTACCAAGAGTTAGAGATTTTAGAGGAGTATCTAAAAATTCTTTTGATGGTAGAGGAAACTACTCAATGGGAATTAAAGAACAATTAATCTTCCCAGAAATCGAATACGATAAAGTAGATAAAATTAGAGGTATGGATATAATTTTCGTTACAACAGCTAAAACTGACGAAGAAGCAAGAGAATTATTAACACTTTTAGGAATGCCTTTTAAAGCATAATAAAATAGAAAAGTTTGATTAAAAACGAGTAGTACTAGGAAAACAAGAAAATTTTTATGAAATGATACATTTGTATATTGAAGAAAAATTTTCGAAGTTTGAAAGCGCAATACGAAGTTTATAATCAAAATTTAAGAAAGGAGAAAAGCCAATGGCTAAAAAGTCTTTAAAAGTAAAGCAAGCAAGAGAGCAAAAATACAAAACAAGAGAATACAATAGATGCAAAATCTGCGGAAGACCACATGCTTATATAAGAAAGTATGGAATTTGTCGTGTATGCTTTAGAGAATTAGCACACAAAGGTGAAATTCCTGGAGTAAAGAAAGCAAGCTGGTAAGCAATAATAGAAGTTAGAAGCTAGAAATAGGACACATCCAATATCAAGCTTCGAACCTCAAAAAATAGAGAAAAAAGAAAAGGAGGTAAGTTATTTTGAATACAACAGACCCAATAGCAGACATGCTAACAAGAATAAGAAATGCAAATAGTTCAAAACATAAAACAGTTGATATTCCAGCTTCTAATATGAAAAAAGCTATAGCAAAAATATTATTAGAAGAAGGATATATTAAATCTGTTGAAGAAATAAATGATGATGCACAAGGAATTATAAGAATAACATTAAAATATGATGAAAAAGGTGCTAGAGTAATTGATGGTTTAAAAAGAATAAGCAAACCAGGATTAAGAGTATATGCATCTAAAGATGAATTACCACAAGTTTTAAACGGATTAGGAATAGCTTTAATTTCTACATCAAAAGGAATAAAAACAGATAAAGAAGCTAGAAAAGAAGGCTTAGGAGGAGAAGTTCTAGCTTACGTATGGTAATTAAACTATAGTAACAAAATGCAATAGTAAGTGAATTCATATCCACTTGCCAAGTAAAAGAAGGAGGGAAAACCAAACATGTCAAGAATAGGAAACAAACCTATTACTGTACCAGAAGGTGTAGAAGTTAAATTAGATGGACACCATATAACAGTAAAAGGACCTAAAGGAACATTAGAAAGAGATATTCATAAAAACATAACTGTTTCTATAGAAGGTAATGTTATTACTGTAACAAGACCAAATGACGAAACAGAAAATAGAAGTTTACATGGATTAACAAGAACATTAATCTCTAACATGATAGAAGGTGTTCTTAATGAATACAAAAAAGAATTACAAATAGTTGGTGTTGGTTATAGAGCACAAAAACAAGGAAAGAAATTAGTAATGAACTTAGGTTATTCACATACAGTAGAAATGGAAGAACCAGAAGGAATTACATTTGATGTACCAAATGCTAATACAATAATAGTAAGAGGTATAGATAAAGAAGTTGTTGGTCAAACAGCAGCAGTTATTAGAACAAAAAGACCACCAGAAGTTTACCATGGAAAAGGTATTAAATATGCTGATGAACATATTAGAAGAAAAGAAGGTAAAGCTGGTAAAAAATAAAACCTAAATTGAATAAAAGAGGATAACTAAAGCCATTTGAACACTAATTCACACGGGGAAGGGGAGAGATATTCCTTGACCTTAAGTGGAAGTGACTAAAAGGTAAGAAGTGTCCCCTAACCTTAATAGAAAGGAGAAAAAATCATGATTACAAAAATAGATAGAAAAGCTGAAAGAAATAGAAGACATATAAGAGTACGTAGAAAAATTAGCGGAACTGCTGAATGTCCAAGATTATGTGTTTATAGAAGCAATAAAAATCTTTTCGTTCAAGTAATTGATGATGTAGCAGGAGTTACACTTTGCCAAGCATCTACTTTAGATAAAGAAGTAAAAACAAAACATGCTAACAAAGAAGCTGCTAAAGAAGTAGGAACATTAATTGCAAAAAGAGCAATGGAAAAGAATATAAAAAA
>USFC01000076.1 GCA_900553865.1 uncultured Clostridium sp. | reverse complement strand
TGATGAAAATTACAGAAGCTCTAAAAGCACGCAGAAGCTATTACGCAATCAACCGAGAGCTGCCCGTCGCTATCGACCGGGTGATGGATATGGTTAAGGAACTCACAGAACTTGTCCCCGACGCCTTTAACATGAAAAGCAGCCGGGCAGCCGTCGTACACGGGGAAAAGCAGGATCAGCTCTGGAACAAAATCTATGACGTTTTTGAAGGAAAGGTTGCCCGAGAAAAAATTGACAGCTTCCGTGCGGGCAGCGGCACCATTCTCTATTTCTACGACAGGAAAGTAGTAGAATCGCTTCAGAAACAATATCCGCTTTATGCGGATAATTTCCCGGTATGGGCGTCCCAGTCCAGCGCCATGCTGCAACTTGCTGTCTGGAGCGGACTGCGTGAGTTAAACATCGGCGCTTCCCTGCAGCATTACAATCCGGTAATCGACAATGCGGTGAAAGAACTCCTGCACCTTTCGGGGGACTACGTGCTGGTGGCAGAGATGCCTTTTGGCGGGATTGTAGAAGAACCAGCGCCAAAAGACAAAGAAGAAATTGTATTTATAGAAGTAAAAACAAGAACAAATAAAAAATATGGTGAAGGATCTGAAGCCGTGAATATAAATAAGCAAAAACATTTATTAAGAGCAATAAAATATTATATATACATAAAAAAATATGAAAATAATTTTATTAGAATAGATGTAATAGAAATATACATAAAAAATAAAGAAGTAAAAATAAATCATATAAAACAAGCAATAGAGTGAAAAAAATTGTATATAAAAGGGCAAAAAAATAGCTAGCAATAATTGACTTTTTATTAATAGTGTGCTATCATTTTAAATGAACTTAAATCGTACCCGTAGTTTAGTTGGATAGAATGCGAGGCTACGAACCTTGAGATCGGGGGTTCGAATCCCTCCGGGTACACCAAAAAAGTCATAGCAAAGCTATGGCTTTTAATTATGCTTAAGAGAGGGATTCGAAAAGGAAGCTGCCAAGTTTCGAGCTGGTCAGGAGCCAGCCGAAACGCAGGTAAAAATAGTCCGGTGGACTATTTTTCTGACGCGGCTTGGCGTAATCCCTCCGGGTACACCAAAAAAGGGGCTGTAAAAAAAGCCCCTATTTCTCATATATTTGTATATTAAGCACATTATTGGAAATAATAACTACTCTTTTTTTAATACTACAATATGTTCATTAACCATTGTAGATACAGTATCTCCGGATATGTTTGTAGGAGAATTTTTAGATGGCATTACCTTATTTAAAATATTTCTATCGATAGTACATAAATATTTAATATTATAAAATTTTGATATTTCTCTTATTATTACATCAGTTTTTAAATTTTCTTGTTTTACAGTTCTATTACCGACTACCCAAAACTGATAACTATCTTTTGTCATTTTTTTAGCTAAAGTTTCAATTATTTTTTCTAAGTCATAATAAAAACTATATACATCATAAGCTCTTTTTTCATCTATATTTAGTATTTTTTCAAAACTCTTATTAAAGGTTTCACTATGTATTTCATTTTCAGGTGAATTTTTTAGTTTTTTTCCACCCATTAAATTTTTATCAATTCCTCTTATAGATTCATCTGTTGTTCCATATAGTTCTAACCATTGTAGAGAAAGTCTACTAAATTCTCCGTAGGCTACTGTTGTTCTGCTATCACCATAGGGAGGAGAAGTTATTATTAAATCTATTGAGGCATTTGGTATGTCTTCTAAATTTTTCGCATCATTATTTGTTATCATAATATTTATAGAGTTATCATTTATTTCTTTTGAGAACTCTATTTCTTTTTCGATATTTTTTAAAAGTATTTTAGTAAAAGTATCTTTTACATTAGGATTAAATTTATATATTTTTTCAGGTGTCATTCTATACATTTTAAATTCGCCATTTCTTCTATTAGAAACTAGTCGTATAGTCTCACTAAAAGCTATCAAAAAAATATCTTTTATGTCTTTATCTTCTATTTTTAAAATTTCATTTTTTATTATTTGAAGTTCTAAAATAACTTTTGGTCTAAACCAAAAACCTATATTTTTAAAATCAGGAACTTCTAAATTAGAATTATTTATGCTTAAAAATTCTTTTATATAGCTTGGTGCATTATCACCCCAACCAGTTTTTTCTGTAATATCTAGTCCCTTTTTAGTTAAAATATAATTGTCAATTTCACTTAACAATTTTGAATTTATACTATAAGCCTTCTCTATATTTTTTAACACTTGTGTTTTATTTTTTAATAAAATTTCCTCTTCTACCAAGGTGGTTTTTACTTTTGATATGAGCCTAGCTAAAGGATTTAAGTCGTTTCCATATATTCTATTTATACCCTTCAGCATTGCTTCAACCAAAACCGTTCCAGAGCCCGAGAAAGGATCTAATATTGTGTTAAAAGGTTTGATTTCTGTTAATATATTAAGCAAATTTCTACTAATAGGATAAATCATCATTGCAGGGTAGGAATGAATTCCATGAACAAGTCCACTTGTATCGCAATCCTTAAAATCCCAAAAATCTTGTGGCAAAGCCTCTAATTGTTTCAGTATTTTTTTATCATTTTCGCTATAATTATTTTTTTCTTCAATTCTTATCATAATCTTTTCCTTTATTATTTTCCTTTATTTTATTTTCAATAGTACAAATTGTATCATTATGCCAACCACCATGTGCAACCATTAAAATACGTGAAATTTCAAAGCCATATTTCATTCCTATTCCACCGCTATTCCAGCCAAAGGTAATAACTTTACCACCTTTTTTTAGAACTCTTGAAATTTCTTTTTTGTGTTTTGCCCAAAAGGAAGCACTAGTAGTAGTCCAGGCTACCTTATATCCAACATCTTTATAACACTCACTTACTTGACGAGGCGAAAAAGGAGGGTCATATAAAATACCATCTACAGAATTATCCTCAAATATTTTCAAAAAATCGAGTGCATCCATATGATAATCTGTATCATACTCTGGATTTAAATCATTTGTTATTTTTGCTAACTTGTTTTTATTTGCAAAGGGATCTATCCAAAGACCTTCAAACATTTCTTCTTGTAACATTTGTTTAATTGGTTTTATATCAAAGGTATTTTTATTTGGCATAGCCCATACTCTATCTATTTTTATATTTTTATTCATAATTACTCACCTTATGGTGAATATTATACTATAATTATTGTTGTTTTTCAATAACTATTGTACAACAATTGCATATTTTAATAGTTTATCTAGTTTAATTCTAAAACCTGTTCCATGGTCATGGGTTTTTCCTTTATTTTTTCCTGTATTATAAACACCGAATTCTTATATCAACTAAAATATCTCCATTTTCTAACGCTTCTAAAAATTTATCTAAAGTTAGTCCAGTTATAAGCATAATATCTGTAAATTTAAAATAATTATTGGAACCCTCAAATTTTTCATCTGCTCCTACAATTGCCACATATTTTAGTTTGTGCTCCAAACACTTTTGAAGGTTTTCAAAAGACCAATAAGCGTTTTCATAAATTATCTGTTTTGTATTATTATCTTGTACTTGTAATACTAATCTTTTTAAGTTTCTATCTACTAGTATTTTAAAATTATTTCCACTTAAATGAGTATTAAAATCCTTTGTATTTATTGTAGTATGTAGAATTTTCATATTATCATATTCACTAGAAATACTTCCAAAATTTTCTCTTAAAAAAGTATTAACACAAACAGGATAATCTGGACTTTTGGTAAATAAAGTAATCATTGAATTAGTTGCATTTCTTTGAGATTTAATTTCAATATCTTTAAAGTCAGGTAAAGATAAATTATCTTCTTTTTTATCCAATAAATCCTCAAAAGTTTTTCCTATGCCTGTATTACCTGTTCTATGTGCTTTAATCCAGCCCTTTCTTTTTATTTTATTAAATAATTCTTTTAATTCTTCATAATTTTCATTCATATTTCATTTTCCTCCTTTTTCAAAACATTTAAAAATCTCCCCCATTCTTCTTCAGTTAGAGCTTTATTAGTTAAAAGTTTATAATTTTCCTTACTAGGTAATAATTTATCAATCGAAAGCTTAAGAGCTTGAGAAATTAAAAAAATATGTTTTAAATTAAAATGTTTCTCCTTAGGTGTATATAGTGCTTTTTGAACAAAAGAGTTAGACAATCCAATTTTTTCTGAAAGTAGGGCAACACTTATATCTTTATTCATCCTTATATGGTAATTAACTAATTCACTAACAAAGGTATTAAAATCTAATAAATAATTTTCCATTTTTTCGCCTCCTAACTAATTATATTATTCTTAACTTTTTTATAAAATACACCTATAGGTGAATTTCGACATAATAAAAAGTCCTATTTTTATATAGGACTTTTTATCTTAATAATGTTATTTTTTAAACTATACTGAACTTTTTTTAAATGTTCTTCTGTTTCTTTCCAATAAATTCTATATATTTCAATTTTTATTTTTTTCTTGCGTGCAAAATTAAATTTTTCTATAAATTCCAAATTATCTTTATCTAATTCAATAGTATTTATTTTAGGATTTAATAAGATAAACACGAATCTGACTTTATAATTAAATTTTGAAAGCTCTGTTAATTGTTTTACAACTCTATTTGCATTAGAATAAGGAAATTTTATTTTTTCTGCTTCGGAGATTAGCCCTTTTATTTCAATTACTTCATTTTTTTCTTCATTTACAAAATCTACTTTGAGATTATTTATAGTTCTTTCCGGTAAATAATTAAAATCTTTTAATAATATTTCTGAAAAAAACAAATTATTGATACAGTTTAAATCTAGTAATATTAATGTATCATTTTTTAATATTGAATGAACTTTATATTTTGTTCTTAGGTTTTTTCCTTTATTTTCTAATAAATATACTTTTTGCTGATTTAAACTTATTATATTGCCAAGTTTTGAAGAAGTAGGCATATAACATTCTTCGTCTTTCCCATTTATATTTACTATTGCTAAAAATCTACTTTTACATTCTTTTATAAACGTTCCGAGTTATCATTTTTTTCACTTCTTTATAAAAATTTTTTTATCACTAATATTTTATATCAAGATATAGATTTTTTGTCAAATCAGAACCACGTGTTATACACGTGGTTCTGACTTATGCTTAAAAGAGGGATTCGAAAAGGAAGTTGCCAAGTTTCGAGCTGGTCAGGAGCCAGCCGAAACGCAGGCAAAAATAGTCCGGTGGACTATTTTTCTGACGCGGCTTGGCGTAATCCCTCCGGGTACACCAAAAAAGTCATAGCAAAGCTATGGCTTTTAATTATGGTTGACGCTATCTAGGACGTTTCTTTTTGCGTCACTTATATATTCTTATGTTTTATAATTGTGCTATATTATGGAATATAGTGTGTTAAATTCATTAAGATTGATAAAATTTCAAAAATGATTGACATTTGTTTTTTTTATGAGTATAATAATTATAGAAAGATAAGCGACCACAGAATAGTGGCGTGTCGCTAAATATAATTTTAAAAGTTAAAATGCATCTCTAACGACCAGACAGAGATGTGTTTTTTATGTTGTCTAATTTTCTCATTGTAACAATTAAAGCTACAAATAAAGCAATAGCGACAACAGTTACCATTGCAAGTTCAATAAAAAGTATGTATATAAATAGTAAATAAACTTGTGTTAATAACATATGTATCGCCTCCTTTCATTAAGAAGCGACACAACCACACTCTGTTTTGATTATCTTAGAAAAGATTATAATATAAATCAAGAGAATATAACAAAAAAGTTAAAGTAAACCATAATTTTGCAGAACTAAAAACTCTATTTGGGACGTTTCTTTTTGCATCATCTGTCCCTTTTGGAGCATAGGAATGATAGAAAAGTGATGTTAGAGGTCGAAGGTCAGAAATCAGAGGGCTGATTTCTGATGTCCGACTTCTGACTGCAGACCTCAGACTAAAACGCCCTAACCCCAATAGCTCCAAAATGCTTATTGTTATGTAAAGGACAAAAGTGACCCGTCCCCAAATGTCCTTGTCGGAAAAAGTAGAAAAAAGAAAATGAAGATATTGACACTGGTGTGAATGAATGCTAAAATTAATTTGTAAATAAGTTACTTGAAAGTAATGCGAAAAGTGCTTATAAAGAGTGAATAAAACATATGAAAAAGGGAAAAATAGAACTAAGACACAGGGGAGAGTAGGAAGTCGGAAAATAGATGTCAGAAGTTGGATATCAGACGTCAGAGGTCGGAAATTTGATTTTCAGATTATTGATGTGAAAAATTAAAAGGAGATATATAGAAATGAGAGGAACAAGAGAAAAAGTAGAAGTAGGAGAAATGAAACGTGAAAGCCTTGTGGCTGTACACACACACACACACACACACAAGTAGTTTTAATGAACAAATAAAAAGTGAGAAAGCTATAACAATAGTTGCTTTGGTTGTGACTATTATAGTTTTAATCATATTGGCAGGAGTAAGCATAAGTTTAGTAATTGGTAACAATGGAATAATGCAAAAGGCAGCGAAAGGTAGAGAAGATTATACAGGTGCAGCTATAAATGAGCAATTAGATTTAAATAAAATAGAAGATTATATAGAAG
>USFC01000075.1 GCA_900553865.1 uncultured Clostridium sp. | reverse complement strand
TTATATGTAAAAATAATAAAAGCGAAAAAAAAGATATAAAATTTATAAATGTTACTAATTTAAAGATAATAATATGTGTAGCATTTTTGATAATAACATTTTTTTTAATATATACAGATATGTGTGAAATAACAAATACTAAGGGATTAAGCAAGGTTATAAATGCCTATAAACTAAATTCTGTTATGTATAATGATAGTGATAATATAGAACAGATAAATTTTATATATACACAAATGTATAGAGTGTCAATAGTAATAGGAATAATTTTCTTATATATATATATAAATAATTTATGCTATAATTATAAATTAAAATCAAATTTTAAATTTATAATGCCTATTATTATTTCTATGCCATTATCTATGCTTTTGGGAGGAAGATCTGCTATAATGAGGTTTATAGTAGCAGCATTTATATTTTTTATGATAATATATAGGAGAAAGAGAAAAATAAATTTATTAAAATTTGTTAGAATAGGTCTAATGATATTGATTATTGTATTACCGCTATTCTATATGTTACTAGGAGCTATAGGACAATCTACTCAAAATAGTTTTGTTAACTATATGACTTTTTATTTAGGATCACCAATACCAGGATTTGATGAATATTTAGAAAATGAATATAATAAACAGGTAGTTTCAAAGCATTTTGGAGAAAATACATTTGTAGGAATTCAACAAATTTTGTATAAATTCCACATAATAGATTATTATAATATATATCAAAGTGAGTGGTTAGATTTTGGAAATGGACTAAAAAGTAATGTATTTACAGGAATAAAAACATATTTTCAAGATTTTGGATTGTATGGAATAGTAGGATTTCAAATATTATTTGGAATTATATATTCATATTTGTATTATAAAGCAAAGGATTCTAATTATAAATACTTAATATTTTATGGCTTGATTAGTTTAACGTTAATAGATCAATTTAGAAGTGAAAAAATATTTAACTCATTAGTTAGAATAGACACTTTAGTATATATTATTAGTATAATACTAATAACATGGTTTTTATTTAATTTTAAGTTTGAAAGGAAATACAGTAATGAATAAAGAATCTATTATGTATGAAAAAATAGAAGAACTAAATTTAGAAATAATTGAATTAAAAACAAGTAAAGAATATTTGATAGGAAAAAAAATATTAAGAATTAAAGAATATTTAAAAAAAATGCAGATAAAAGAATGTATAAAAAAAATAAATGAAAATAAAAAAATAAGTAAATACTCACATGAACAACAAGAAAATAATTTTAAGTTGACTAAAAAAATAAAATCTAATAATATACCTAAAATAGCAGTATATACTTGCATAACAGGAAACTATGATAAAGAAATTTTAGAACCATTTGTAAAATTAAAAAATATAGATTTTTATTTATTTACTGATGATGTAAAAAAAATGAGTGAAAATTGGATTATAAAGCCAATTCCAGAAAATATAAATAGAGAATATAATAATATATTAAAAAATAGATACATGAAAATGCATCCCTACGAGTTATTTGAAAACTATGATTATAGCATATATATAGATGGAAACGTAAAAGTAATGTCGGATTTAACAGAATTAGTATATGCAATAAATGAAAATGTAGGGATAGCAATGCATAAGCATCAATTCAGAGATTGTATATGTGATGAAATAGAAGTTTGTAAGATAAAGAAAAAAGGCAATTATAAAGAAATGAAGAGACAAGTTGAAAAATATGTACAAAATGGATTCCCAAAAAAGTTTGGAATGCTAGAAGCTACAATAATAGTTACAGATTTAAAAAATAAAGTAGCAAAAAAAATATTAAATGATTGGTGGGATGAATTTATTTCTACAGAAAGTCTTAGAGATCAAATTTCATTACAATATATAGTATGGAAAAATAAATTAAAAATAGATGATATAGGAGTTCTAGGAAATAATTTATATAGAAATCCTAAGTTTAGAATTAATATACATTAAAATAAAGGAGGAAAATACTATAATAGAGTTATTATATTAATTATAGTAAAAAAATAAATGAATATAAGTATTAATAAAATAAAAGCTTATTTAGCCAAAAGAAATATAATAAAAATGAAAGATGAGGATTATATAAAATTGATATATAAAAATGTTTTTAATAAAGAGCTTGACTTAGAAGAACCTAAAACATTTAATGAAAAGTTACAATGGCTAAAATTATACGATAGAAAGAATATTTATACTACGATGGTAGATAAATATGAAGCAAAGCAATATGTATCTAATATAATAGGAAAAGAATATATAATACCAACTTATGATGTATATGAAAAGTTTGAAGATATAGATTTTAAAAAATTACCCAATCAATTCGTATTAAAAACAACACATGATAGTGGAGGATTAGTAATATGTAGAGATAAAAAGACATTTAATTATAAAAAAGCAAAATCTAAATTAAATAAAGATTTAAAGAAAAATTACTATTTAAATGGTAGGGAATGGCCTTATAAAAATGTACATCCTAGAATAATTGCTGAGAAATATATGCAAAATAAAGAAGAAAAAGAATTAAAAGATTATAAATTTTATTGTTTTAACGGAAAACCACTTTTTTTATATGTATCGGAAGGCTTAGAAAATCATAAAACTGCTAGAATTTCTTTTTATGATATAGATTATAATGAAGTGCCCTTTTCAAGAACGGATTATCAACAATTTGAAGAAAAACCAAAAAAGCCTGTAAATTTTGAAAAGATGAAAGAATTAGCAGAAAAATTGTCAAAAGGACATGCTTTTTTAAGAGTGGATTTTTATGAAATTAATAATAAAATTTATTTTGGAGAATTAACATTTACTCCTAACTCAGGATTAATGTTATTTAAACCAAAAGAATATGATGAAATTTTAGGTAACTTAATTGAATTACCAATAAAAAATAGATAAAGGAGTGTTAAAAATGAAAAAAGTATTAATAACAGGTGGAGCAGGTTTTATAGGAAGTAATTTAGCTCTAAAATTAAAAGATAAAGGATATGAAGTAGTAGTATTAGATAATTTGAGTAAACAAATACATGGAGAAAATCCAGAAAAATCTTATACATATTCATTAATAAAAGATAAGGTAAAATTTATAAAAGGAAACGTAAAAGATAGATCAGCATGGGATGAAGCATTAACTAATGATATAGATTTAGTAATACATTTAGCAGCAGAAACTGGAACAGGACAATCTATGTATGAAATAGAAAAATATATAGATACTAATATAAAAGGAACAGCAATATTATTGGACAAAATTGTAAACGAAAAATTAAATGTAAAAAAATTAATTGTTGCTTCATCAAGAGCAATATATGGAGAAGGAAAATTTTATTGTGAAGAACATGGAATTGTTTATCCAGAATCAAGAAAAGACGAAGATATGAAAAAAGGAGATTTTAATGTTAAATGTCCTATTTGTGGAAAAAATGTAAAAATGGAATTAACAGATGAAGAATCAAAATCTCATCCAACATCAGTTTATGGATATACAAAGAAAGCACAAGAAGAATTATCAATACTAGTAGGAAAGTCAATAAATTTACCTGTAGTAGGATTTAGATTTCAAAATGTATATGGACCAGGACAATCATTAAAAAATCCTTACACGGGAATATTGTCAATATTTTCAACACAAATAAAAAATGGTAATGATATAAATATATTTGAAGATGGTAAAGAAACAAGAGATTTTGTTTATATAGATGATATAACAGATGCAATAATTTTATCAATAGATAATGACGAAGCAAATTATGAAGTATTTAATGTTGGATCTGGAGAAAAATTAGATGTATTAACAATTGCAAATGTATTGAAAGAAAAATATAATTCTAATGTAAATATTAAAATATCAGGAAATTATAGATTAGGAGATATTAAGGATAATCAAGCAGATTTAACAAAAATACATAAGATATTAGGATATGAGCCAAAAGTTAATTTTAAAACAGGAATTTCTAATTTTGTTGATTGGGTAGAAAAACAAGAAATTGAAGAAGATAATTATGAAAAATCAATTGAAGAAATGAAATTGAAAGGATTGTACAAATAAAATGAAAGATATAGTTAAAAGATTATTAGGAGTAAGCCCTAATAAAATTCTAAAAGATAAAGGAGTAAAAATAGGTAATAATGTTAAATTGATAATATATCCATATAAATGGTCACTTCCATTAGTTGGAAGTGAGCCATATTTAATATCGATTGGGGATAATACTACGATATCTTTTAAATGTACTTTTATTACACATGATGGAGCCGTAAGTGTTGTAAGAAAGAAAGAAAAATATAAGGATGTTATAAAATTTGGATATATAAATATAGGAAAAAATTGTTTTATAGGTTGTAATACTACAATTATGCCAAATGTTTCAATAGGAGACAATTCTATAGTAGGAGCTAATAGTATAGTTACAAAAACAATACCTGCCAATCAAGTTTGGGCAGGAAATCCTGCTAAATTTATATGTACAACAGAAGAATATGCTGAAAAAATGTTAAAAAACACACCAAATTATAGTGTAAAAAATTTAAAAAATAATTTCAAAGAAGAAAGCATAAAAATAGCAGAATTATATAAAAATAAAATGTGAGGAATAAAAAGTGGAAAATAAAAATGAAAAATTAGCAAAAAAGTCTTTAATATATTTTATTGGAAGTTTATCATCTAAAATTCTAAATTTTATATTAGTACCAATATATGCATATACTATAAGTTCATCAGATTTAGGAAACTATGATTATATAATAACGTTAGCTAATATAATTATTCCAGTTATATATATTGTTTTATGGGATGGAATATTAAAATTTTCACTATCACAGAAAGCAGAAGAAAAGAAAATAACTACAACGTCAAGTTTATTTGTTTTAACAGTAAATATAGTATTAATGCCAATACTATATGTGACTTTTAAATATTTTTATAATATTGGAGTTGACTCCATATATGTTATAGGGATATTTATTGTATATGGATTAAATACTATATGGCAATATTATGCTAGAGCGTTGAAAAAAGAAAAATTATACGTAATATCTTCAATAATTGCAACAATAATTAATATTATAACTATTTGTATATTAAAAATGGGATTTGTTGGCTTAACAATATCCTATATAATAAGTAACTTAATTTCTATAGGAATTATAGAGTTAAATGTAAAAGTTTTGCTTAGATTAAATTTGAAAGATTTTGATAAAAAACTATTATATCAGATGATAAAATTTTCAGCACCCTTGGTGTTAAACACAATATCAGCATGGTTATTATCAGGTATGAGCAAAGTTATTATTATTAGCAAATTAGGAAGCGAAGCAAATGGAATATATACTTTTGCAAGTAAATTTTCAATAATAGTAACACTAATTGGTAGCGTTATTAACATGGCATTTATAGAGGAATCTATAATAAGTAGTAAATCAGAAAGTGTTGATAAAGACTTTTTAAAAACTGTAGAGTTTATATTTGAAAAATTTTTAAGCTTTTTAATTGTATGTGTTCCAGTAATTAATATATTTTATTTATTTATTACAAATACAGAATACTATGATTCAAGAATATATTTTTCTTTTTTATTAATATATGGTTTGTTTTCTATAATGTCAACTAATATAGGTACAATTTTTCATGTAGTAAATAAAACAAAGTATGCTTTTTTTACTACTTTATTAGGAGCTATTGTATTTATAATAATATCTATATTAGGAATAGAAAAGTATGGATTAATGTGTGTAATAGTAGCACAAATTATAGGAAGTTTTATTATGTTTTTTTCAAGATACATATTTGCAGAAAAAAATACTAAAAATAAATTTAAATGGAAGAAAATAATATTGTTTATAATTGTTTATATAATAATTACTATTATTTGTTACAAAAGTGACTTACTGATAAATGCAATTATTCTTTTTATTACGTTTATATTTTTATGTTATGACAATAGAAAAATAATATATAATGTATATCAAAAAGGAGTGGATAAATTTTGGAAGAATTAAATAATGTTGTGCTAAATATGAATCCTAAAGGATTTATATATAAATATATTAAGGATTCTAATATGAGAAGTATATATAGAAATAATATAAATACAAATAGTATACTGTTTAAGATAATATTAAAATTTTATTTACCAGGGAAATCATACTTTTTTGGAGAGTGGAAAAAAGAAATAAAAAGTGTAAAAAATATAATCATATTTGATAATGGATATAGAACAGCTATTGCTAAATATATAAAAAGAAAAAATAAAAATTGTAAAATAATTGTATTTTGTTGGAATAAATTGGAAAAAGAAAGTCCGATTATAAATAATAGAAAATATATAGATGAAATATATTCTTTTGATATAGGTGATGTAGAAAAATATAATTTTAAATTTAATAATTCATTTTATACTAAGGATTTAATTTTAAATGAAACAAAAAAAGAATATGATATATTTTTCTTAGGACAAAATAAAAATAGAGAAAAAAAGATAAATGAAATAGAAAAAGCATGTAACGAATTGAAAATACAGCATTATTTCAAAATAATAAAATCAAAGTCTGATTATGTAGATTATGATACATATTTAAGATTGTTAAATAAAAGTAAAGTTGTATTAGATATTACAAAA
This sequence comes from uncultured Clostridium sp., assembly GCA_900553865.1. Lineage (GTDB taxonomy): Bacteria > Bacillota > Clostridia > TANB77 > CAG-508 > UMGS1663. The sequence continues at coordinate 56 of USFC01000075.1, read as the reverse complement.
GAAGGACAAAGAGGGTTAACTGTTAGAACTATGGAATGTTTATTTTTGAAGAAAAA
>USFC01000074.1 GCA_900553865.1 uncultured Clostridium sp. | reverse complement strand
TTGAGTTATCTATTAGAGCATCTACAGATTCTTGAAGCATTCTTTTTTCGTTTCTTTTAATTATTTCTGGTGCTCCAAGTTCTATTAATCTTTTTAAACGGTTATTTCTGTTTATAACTCTTCTGTATAAATCATTTAAGTCTGAGGTTGCAAATCTACCACCATCTAATTGAACCATTGGTCTTAATTCTGGTGGGATAACTGGTACAACGTTCATTATCATCCATTCAGGTCTATTTCCTGATAATCTAAATGATTCTACTGTATCTAATCTTTTTATTAGTTTTGCTTTCTTTTGCTCACTTGCTGTTTCTAATTCTTTCTTTAATTGTGCAGATAATTTGTCTAAATCTATTTCTTTTAATAGTTTTTCTAATGCTTCTGCTCCCATTTCTGCTTTAAAGCTTCCAAAACCGTATTTTTCAACAGCTTCATGGTATTCTTTTTCTGTTAAGACTTGACATTTCATTAATCCTGAAGTGCCTTTATCTGTTACTATGTAAGATGCAAAATATACTATTTTTTCTAGGTTTCTTGGTGAAATATCAAGCATTAAAGCTATTCTTGATGGAATACCTTTAAAGTACCAAATATGAGCTACTGGAGCTGCAAGTTCGATGTGTCCCATTCTTTCACGTCTTACTTTTGATTTTGTAACTTCTACACCACATCTGTCACAAACTATACCTTTGTAACGTACTCTTTTGTATTTACCACAATGACATTCCCAGTCTTTAGTTGGTCCAAATATTCTCTCACAGAATAGACCATCTTTTTCTGGTTTCAAAGTTCTGTAGTTAATAGTTTCTGGCTTTTTTACTTCACCTTTTGACCATTCTCTTATTTTTTCGTCTGATGCTAAGCCAATTTTGATTTTATCAAACATTTCTAATTCATCCACGGTTTAATTAGCCCCCTCTTTCTATTTTATTGGGTAATTTTAAAACAGATTTCAAGTTCTAACCACTGCTGGTGCAAATTTTAACTGTCGCCTCTCATCTTTTTAAAATTTATTCACTTATTTTCCCAATTAGGGACAGTCCCTAATTGATACTTTGTCGCAATTGGGGACTGTCCCCAATTGCAACTTTTAAAAATCTTCCTCGTCGTCTTCATCATCTAATCCAATGAATAAATCATCTGTATCTTCGTTTTCATCTTCTTCTGAGTCTAATAACATGTCTTCTGAATCTTCGTCTGCTTCTATGTAGCTGTCTTCTAATTCAGATTCGTCAACTACGTTTTCTCCAACTTTTGCGTCTTCGTAGTCTATTCCTTCTTCTACATGTTCTTTTAACTCTAATTCTTCATTATTTTCAGAATATAAACGTATGTCTAATCCTAAAGATTGAAGTTCTTTTATTAATACTTTGAAGCTTTCTGGAACTCCTGGTTCTGGTATATTTTCGCCTTTAACAATTGCCTCATATGTTTTTACACGTCCTACAACATCATCTGATTTAACTGTTAACATTTCTTGTAATGTGTAAGCTGCACCATATGCCTCTAATGCCCAAACTTCCATTTCACCGAAACGTTGTCCACCAAATTGTGCTTTACCACCTAAAGGTTGTTGTGTAACTAGTGAGTATGGTCCTGTTGAACGAGCATGGATTTTATCATCTACTAAGTGATGTAGTTTAAGCATGTACATTACACCAACTGTAACAGGGTTATCAAATTCTTCTCCTGTACGTCCGTCATGTAATATTGTTTTTCCGTCTGGTCTTAATCCAGCTTTTACTAGTAATTCTTTAATTTCTTCGTCTGTAGCACCATCAAATACTGGTGTTGCAACTTTCCAGCCTAATGCTTTTGCTGCCATACCTAAGTGAACTTCTAGAACTTGACCTAAGTTCATACGAGATGGAATACCTTGTGGATTTAGTACTATATCTACTGGTGTTCCGTCTTCTAAGAATGGCATATCTTCTACTGGAAGTATTCTTGAAATAACACCTTTGTTACCATGACGTCCGGCCATTTTATCACCAACAGAGATTTTTCTCTTTGTTGCAATATAGCAACGAATTACTTGGTTAACACCAGGTCCTAATTCATCTGAATTATCTCTAGTAAAGATTTTAACATCTACTATTGTTCCTGCTTCACCATGTGGAACTCTTAATGATGTATCTCTAACTTCTCTTGCTTTTTCTCCAAATATAGCACGAAGTAATCTTTCTTCTGCTGTAAGTTCTGTTTCTCCTTTTGGAGTAACTTTACCTACTAATATATCTCCTGGTCTTACTTCAGCACCAATTCTTATAATTCCGTTTTCATCTAGGTCTTTTAAGCTGTCATCTCCGACATTTGGAATATCACGAGTGATTTCTTCTGGACCTAATTTTGTATCACGGCATTCGCAATCATATTCTTCTATATGTATAGATGTGTATACGTCTTCTTTAACTAATCTTTCACTAATTAATACAGCGTCTTCATAGTTATAACCTTCCCAAGTTGTGAAAGCTATTAAAACGTTTCTTCCTAAAGCCATTTCTCCATTTTTTGTAGATGGTCCATCAGCTAAAATATCTCCTGCTTTAACTCTTTCTCCTCTTGTTACAACTGGTCTTTGGTTGATACATGTACCACCATTTGTTCTTTTGAATTTACGTAATTTATATGTATCTATTTCATTCTTTTTATTACGTACTTTTACTTCGTCTGCTGTTACCTTTTCTACAACACCTTCATTAATTGCAGTAATTGTAATTCCAGAGTCTTTTGCTGCTCTATATTCAATTCCTGTTCCAACTATTGGAGATTCTGGCATAAGTAGTGGAACTGCTTGACGTTGCATGTTAGAACCCATAAGTGAACGTTTAACGTCATCTGACTCCAAGAATGGTATCATTGCTGCTGCAACTGACACTAATTGCTTTGGAGAAACATCTACATAGTCAACTTGTTCTGGAGCAACCTCTGTAATTTCTTCTCTATGACGTACACGAATTCTTTTATTTAAGAATTTTCCTTCTTCATCTAAAGGCTCTGATGCTTGAGCGATAATGTATTTATCTTCTTCATCAGCTGGCATATATTCTACAGTATCTGTAACTTTTCCATCTACTACTTTTCTATATGGTGTTTCAATAAATCCATATTCATTAATAACTGCAAAAGATGATAATGCAGAAATAAGTCCAATGTTTGGTCCTTCTGGAGATTCTACTGGGCAAAGTCTTCCGTAGTGAGTATAGTGAATATCACGTACTTCGAAACCTGCTCTTTCACGAGAAAGTCCTCCAGGTCCTAAAGCTGAAATTCTTCTTTTATGTGTAAGCTCTGATAATGGGTTTGTTTGGTCCATAAATTGTGATAATTGAGAGCTTCCAAAGAATTCTCTAATAGATGATGTAATAGGTTTTGTATTAATTAATGTTTGAGGTGTTACTACGTCTAAGTCTTGAATTGTCATTCTTTCACGAACAACTCTTTCAAGTCTTGTTAAACCAATTCTAAATTGATTTTGTAATAATTCGCCAACACATCTAATACGTCTATTTCCTAAATGGTCTATATCATCTGTTACACCTAAACCATGGTCTAAGTTTAGTAAGTAACTAATTGAAGCTATAATATCTTCGTTTGTTATATGTTTTGGTATTAATTCTTCTTTTCTTTCTTTTAATACTTTGTGTAAATCTTTTTCGTCTGTTGTATCTAAAATTGATTTTAGTACTTCATAATTTACGTATTCTTTGAAATGTAGGTCTGAGATATCCACATTTGTTACAAAATTGTGGATATTTACTGTTCCATTTCCTATAATTCTAACTTTAGTATCTCCTACTTTAACGTCTACAATATTTAAGCCTGTATTTTGTATTTCTTCTGCTACTTCTTCTGAAATAACACTATCTTTTTCTACTAATACTTCTCCTGTTGATGGGTCTATAATATCTTCATATGCCACTTTTCCAGCAATTCTAGATGCTAAACTCAATTTTTTATTAAATTTATAACGTCCTACTTTTGCTAAGTCATATCTTCTTTCATCGAAGAATAAACCATTAAATAAGTTTCTTGCAGCATCTACAGTTGGAAGTTCCCCTGGTCTTAATTTTTTGTAAATTTCTATTAATGCTTCATCTGTAGTTTTAATAGTATCTTTTTGAATTGTTGCTTTAAGTTTTTCTTCTTCACCAAATAAAGCTAACATTTCTTCGTCTGTAGCAATTCCAATTGCTCTTAAAAGACATGTAACTGGTATTTTTCTTGTTCTATCTACCCTTGCCCAGAATACATCGTTTCCATCTGTTTCGTACTCTATCCATGCACCACGAATTGGCATAACTGTTGATGTAAATATTTTTTTACCTGTTTTGTCAAATTCAGAAGCATAGTAACATCCTGGTGAACGTACTAATTGGCTAACTACAACTCTTTCCGCACCATTTATAATGAAAGTTCCACTTTCTGTCATTACTGGGAAATCGCCTAAATAGATTTCTTGTTCTTTAATTTCGCCTGTTTCACGGTTAATTAAACGTACTTTTACATGTAATCTTGTTGAATATGTTGCATCTCTTTCTTTTGCTTCTTCAACAGAATATTTTGTTTTTTCTTCCATGTAATAGTCAAAGAACTCAAGTACAAGGTTTCCAGAATAATCTACTATTGGAGATATATCTTGTAATACTTCTCCTAACCCTTCTTCAATAAACCAGTCATAAGAGTCTTTTTGGACTTTAATTAAATTTGGCATTTCAATAAAGTCGCCAATTTTTGCAAACGTTTTACGTGTGCACTTTTCGTATTTGATATCTTTTACCAAAACAAATTACCCCCCATATTGAATTTAAAGCAGACTTAAATTTTTTAGCATTTTGTGAATTTATTTTTCACTTTTAATGCGCTTTTGTGAATAAAATTTATAGGTAAAAGAAGCCCTTCTTGCTATACTTTTTTTACTATTTTCTTAACTTTGCTGCTTACTTAAAGTTAAGATTTTAGCAATACAAAATAAAGCAATTCCTCTTCTTTTTTAATTAAATTTTCGTAATTAATTTTTCTGTAAGACAAAAATTTGCTTATACCACTTAAGTATACTGCATTTTTCTTAGGCTTGTCAATACTTTTGGAACAATTTGTTGATGATTTTTTAAGTGTTTTTATTGTTTATTTGGATTATTGTTTAGATTTAAATTTTTAGTATCAATTTTAGATAATAATTCATTATTTTTTAATATCACTTCTAATTTAGTTTTCTTTGCTAAATTTTCTTTATATTTTATAGCACATTCAGATACTATTTTTAGTATTTTGTTTTTTTCTATTTTATTCATCTCCTCTTTCTATTTGTATATGTAAAAAGAGCTATTAAAAAACAAATAGCCCCCTTTTATATGATTTTTCTGTTGTCCGTCAACCGATGAGCCTTTTAGCTCACTTTAACTTCGGATTTTTTCTGTTGTCCGCCAACCGATGAACCTTTTAGTTCACTTTTATTTCGGATTTTAAGTGTCATATCACTCGAATAATATTTTTATTACTCTTTCTTAGTATATTCATTATACTGTAAAATATTTACATTGTCAACATAATTTTAAAAAATCCGCTATAACGGATGTTGTTGTTTGAACTAAATAATAATATAACCCTAGCCAAAAGGCTTAAACTTTTGACTAGGGTTTATTTTTTATCTAAATTGTACTTTTTCTGTTTTCTGTCTTCTGATATCCGACTTCCGGCTTCAGACTTCTGACCTCTGATTCCAGGTTACATATAAAGTGTACACCTGAAAGAACGGTTGTTGTAGCTGCGCTCAGCACCGTTGAGGCTCCTGTTGTCCGTGCAACTACTGCTATCGTTGTTAAAATAGCCTCCTCTATGAGTACAAGGGAAAGCACTACTGCTACGAGTGTAAGTACAGTACTCTGTAGTCCATTCAAAAGTATTTGATGCCATATCATTTATTTTACATTTTTCATCACTGTTGACACCAGTATTTGCAAAACTTTTATTTAATGAATTTTGCCTTGAGTAATCTGTATCTCCTGAGAAATTTTGTATATACACTATTGCTGTATCCCAAGCATAACTATTTATTAAATCTGAATTTACTGTATTATATAAATTTCTACTTGCTGTTGCTGCATTTATTTGTGTTATACAATTCCATAATTGTCCTTCTTTATTTGGCGTTGAATATTCATAAGTATTTGAAACTTTTGAATTTGCCTTTCCATCTGTTCCATAACTTGCTTCATAACGTGCTATATAATATCCTCCATTTGCTTTTACACTATCTACGAACCCTTTTAAGTTTACTGCTGTTGTATTTAATCCATCTAATCCATCACTTGCAACTCCTGCTCTTGATGTTGCTAATTCTTTATAATTTCGACTATATGTGCCGGTTATTTCAACTTCTTGTGTATAATTTTCTGCAGCTTGCTTTAATATTGGAGTTCCTTTTGCTAAAACTTTTCCATTTGCATCTTTATCACTTGTACCATTTGCAAATGTATATCTTCCAAGTGTTATATTAACGGTTGTTCCATCACTTTTCTTTATTCCATTTCCAACTGGAACCCACACATATTGGTTCCCTCTATTATTTCCAACGCCTTCTATTATATCGTTATCTTCTATTACTATTCCTTCTGTTACATTTAATCCACTATCTGCTGCTATTTTAAACCCTTTTGGAACTTTAATTTCATTTTCGTTTTCATCTTTTATAG
>USFC01000073.1 GCA_900553865.1 uncultured Clostridium sp. | reverse complement strand
GAGTATATGATATGTCTGGAACAGTATGGGAGAGAACAGCAGCATATGTAGCAAACGGAAATGGAAATTTAAGCGGTCAAGGAGCATCAATAGCATATAATGGAAATACTTTAAAAACGGAAAGTACAAAATATACAACAGTGTATCCATTTAATGAAAAAGATTCAGAAGGAAATAAAGTAGCAGATTTAGATATAGCAAGTAGACAAAATTTTGTAGCAAATTCAAAAATATATGGAGATGCTCTAAGAGAAACAAATAGTGGAAAAGCAGGAACATCAGAAGATGGATGGAACTACAGCTCATGGACGAGCAACTACTCTTGTTCCCCAGCCTTGCGCCATCCGTTCTTCATTCGTGGTGGCTACTTTTGGGATGGTTCACGTGCTGGTGTGTGTGCGTTCTACCGTCATTTGGGCGATAGCAACTACCACGACGGCTTCCGCGCCGTGCTTGTCAGCCTTTAGGCCTCTACTAATATATTGCAGAGAATGTTTAAAAATTATGCAAACAAGAATAGTGTATTATCTAGTGTGTAAATATAAAAGCACACTAGATTTTTTTGTGCATAGAAAGCAGGAAAAATACATAGCCATGAATATAAAATAAAAAAATGAACAAAATAGAAATATAAAAATAAATGAAAGGTGGTATAAAAATGAAAGTAAAAGATTGCATGTGCAATAATGTAACGTATATTACTCCCAATAGCACAATTTGCGATTGTGCTAAATTAATGAAAGGTGAGCATGTAGGTTGTATTCCAGTATGTGACACAAACGAAAATGTGGTAGGAGTAGTCACAGACAGAGATGTTATATTAAGATGTGTGGCTTGTGGAAAAGACACAACCACTACCCCTGTAAGTGAAATAATGACATCAAAAGTTTGCTGTTGTGGTGAAAATGATGAACTTAATAATGCTGAAAAAATAATGACTGAAAACCAAATTCGCCGTTTGCCAGTTGTAGATGACAACAATAAAATAATAGGAATTTTAACATTAGGAGATTTGTGCAAACATGAAAATGTTGAAACTCAAAATGTTGGAAAAACAATAGAAGACATATGCAAATGGAATACTAAAAATGCGGAATAAAATGTAGACAAGCATCATAATATATAGAGAAAAGGAGAGGGTAAAAATGATTATAGATATGAATTATTGGTCAAAAGTTTTAAAAAAATTAGCAACTCTCCTTCTTTCTATATTAGGAATATATTTGGCATTTAAATTAGCGATATTTTATATGCCGTTTTTAGTAGCATTTATATTATCTCTTCTTATAGAGCCAATTATAAAATTCAGCATGAAAAAACTAAAAATAAGAAGAAAGACAAGCACAATAATAGTGTTTGTTATTGTGCTTGGTGTACTTATAGGACTTTTAGCATGGGGAATAGCCTCACTTATATCAGAATCATCAAATTTACTTAATAGCTTAAATATTTATATGGAAAAAATATCAAACAAATTTCAAGAAACCATACAAGGAATAGATTTAAATAAATTACATGTACCAAATGAAATAGTTGATGTTTTACAATCTTCAGGTGATGACATTTTAAAAACCTTAAGCGAATGGATGAAAAATGCTTTGACAAATTTACTAAACATAATAACATCACTTCCAACAATAGGAATATATACCGTTATATGCATTATTTCATTATATTTTATATGTATAGATAAAATATATATGATAGACCAACTAGAACATCATTTCCCAGAGAAATGGGTAAAAAAATTTACAAAACATTTACGAAAAATAATAAAAACATTAGGATGTTACCTAAAAGCAGAAGCAATTTTAGTGTTAGTTTCATTTGTGATTTCACTAGTAGGACTGTATATATTCAAATTTGTAGGCCTAAATGTGCCATTTCCATTAATGGCAGCACTTGGAATAGGCTTTGTAGATGCACTTCCGATATTTGGAAGCGCCACAGTAATGATACCATGGGCAATAATTTGTGCCTGTGACGGAGATATAACCTTAGGAATAAGCATAATAGTTTTATTAGTAATAATGAGTATAGTAAGACAATTTATTGAACCAAGAGTAGTATCAAAACAAATAGGAATACATCCAATATTCACATTAATTGCAATGTATACAGGTTTTAAATTTTTAGGAGTAATAGGAATGTTGGTAGGTCCAATAATACTAATAATTTTAAAAAATATATTCGGAACAATAATAGACAAGGGAGTAGCAAAATCCATTTTTGAATTTTAACTGTTTTTGGGGACGGAGCAAAAAACAGTCAATACCAATTAGAGACGTTTCCATTTGGTGAAGAAAGTTCCTTTTGGAGTGTGACACTATTTAGGACGTTTCTTTTTGCGTCACGCGGAGAACAAAAAAATTGTGCAAAACACTTGATTTTATGTAAAATATAATGTATAATATATTTTACCTTTAAGTAACCAAAAACTTGTATTCAAAAAATGGAGGGGCATCACATGGAAATTACAATTGTAGCAAGTAAAATGACAAAAGAGGACGTAGCTAGAAAAGAGGCCGAACTTCGGAAAGAAGTAGAAAAAATGCAGCCAGATGAGGCAATGAATTTTATTGCCAGAAACAAGGGCATGGCGGTAAGCAGAAGGCAAACAAAGACGGGGGAAACAAAACTGGTTTGTCATCCAGCTACACCATACTGTTAAGAAAACAGTATGAAAAATACTAACTAAAAGGGGCTATATTTATTATAGTCCCTTTTATGCTTATGGTATTTGTTTTTAGTAGTTATAGAACAGATGTATTTAAAAAGCTTAATTATAAAATAGTAGAAGTAGGAATGTAGTTATCATCTGGAGGATATACGAATTCATCATTAGGTTTTTCAATTTCTTTAACGCTAGTTACCTCTAAAATTGGAATATCACTTCCATGATACTTTCCCTTTTCAATTCGGCCTTCCAATTCTATCCATGTACTGTCACAAAGTTTAATTGCATCTTTATATTTACAAAGAAAGCCAACAACTACACTTTGAAAATCAGATCTAATAACCATATTTCTTCCAAGTACAAATTCATCATTACTAAAATCGTACACTCTATACACAAAGCCAGAAAATTTGAATTTTTGACCAACATATGTATCTAAATTTTCGTGAACAGTCTTTAAAACATTTGTATAATTTTGAGCTGTAAGAGTTGTAACATCACTTGCAGGAATATCGTCATTTAACTTAATACTCTCTTTATAAATTTTATATCCTACAATTCCACACAAAACTATAACAATTAAAATAATAATGCCTAATAAAATTTTATAAAAAAACGAACTGTTTAATTTTAAATTATAAACAAACATCAAAAATACCTGCTTTCTTTAGAAAATATATTTATTAGAATATATGAAAAAAATTTAACAATTATACTTGAAAACAAAATAAAAAATGTTGCTTTTTTATTGCATTTTAAAGTAAATAATGATATAGTTAGACCTATAAAAAATGATTTACGAAAGGATGAAAAAATACATGGGACTTTTTAAAACATATAGTGAAAAAGAAGTAAAGAGAATAAGACCAATAGTAGATAAAATTAATGGTTTAGAAGAAGAAATTTCAAAATTAACGGATACAGAGTTAAAAGCAAAAACGGAGGAATTTAAAAATAGATACGCAAATGGTGAGTCTTTAGATGATTTATTACCAGAAGCATTTGCAGTTGTTAGAGAAGCATCAAAAAGAGTATTAGGAATGCGTCATTTTGATGTTCAATTGATAGGTGGTGTTGTACTTCATCAAGGTAGAATTGCAGAAATGAAAACTGGTGAAGGTAAAACATTAGTTGCTACACTTCCAGTATATTTAAATGCACTTACAGGAGAAGGAGTTCATGTTATTACAGTAAACGATTACTTAGCAAAAAGAGATAGCGAATGGATGGGAAAAGTTTATAGATTTTTAGGATTAACAGTAGGCCTTGTAATATCAGGAATGAACCCAGTACAAAAACAAGAGGCATACAATTGTGATGTAACTTATGGAACAAATAATGAATTTGGATTTGATTATTTAAGGGATAACATGGTTATTTATAAAAATCAATTAGTTCAAAGAAAATTGAAATATGCAATCGTAGACGAAATTGATAGTATTTTAATAGATGAAGCTCGTACACCTCTTATTATTTCAGGTAGAGCTAATAAATCTTCTGATTTATACAAAAAAGCAGACAACTTTGTAAAAAGATTAAAAGCCAAAGTAATAGTTGAAGAAGACGTTAAAGATTTAGAACAAGCAGAAGATAACGAAAACTATGACTACATTGTAGATTTAAAAGCAAAATCAGCTACACTTACAAGTAAAGGTATAAAAAAAGCTGAAGACGAATTCCATTTAGAGAACTTTAACGATATAGAAAACTCTGAATTAGTTCACAATGTAAATCAAGCATTACGTGCACATGGAATTATGAAAAAAGATATAGACTACATTGTAAAAGATGGAGAAGTTCTTATTGTAGATGAATTTACAGGACGTATTATGTACGGAAGAAGATACAATAATGGATTACATCAAGCAATTGAAGCAAAAGAAGGAGTTAGAATTGCAGATGAATCAAAAACTTTAGCTACAATAACATTCCAAAATTACTTTAGAATGTATGAAAAATTATCTGGTATGACAGGTACTGCTATGACAGAAGAATCTGAATTCCAAGAAATTTATAATTTAGACGTTATAGAAATACCAACAAACAAACCAATGATTCGTGAAGACCATCATGATATTATATACAAAAATGAAAAGGCTAAATTTAGAGCAGTTATAAATGACATAAAAGAAAGCCATGAAAAAGGCCAACCAGTATTAGTTGGTACAGTATCAATTGAAAAATCTGAAAAATTAAGTAGCTTACTTAAAAAAGAAGGAATTAAACATGAAGTATTAAATGCTAAACAACACGAAAAAGAAGCTGAAATAATTGCTCAAGCTGGTAAATATGGTGCTGTTACAATAGCTACAAACATGGCTGGTCGTGGTACTGATATTATGCTTGGAGGAAATAGTGAATATTTAGCAAAACAACAATTAAGAATGGAAAAATATACACCTGAACAAGTTGAAGAAGCTACAACATATTATGAAACAGATGATGAGCAAATAAAAAAAGAAAGAGCTCATTATAAAGAATTAAAAGACAAATTTGAAGAAAAAATTAAAGAAGAAAAATCTAAAGTTGTTGAAGCTGGTGGATTAAAAATAATAGGTACTGAAAGACATGAATCTCGTAGAATTGATAACCAGTTACGTGGACGTAGTGGTCGTCAAGGAGATCCAGGTGAATCAAGATTCTATATAGCTCTAGATGATGATTTAATGAAAATTTTCGGTGGAGATAGAATAGTAAAAGTATATGAAAGACTTGGTGCAGATGAAGATATGCCAATCAACTCAAAAATGATTTCTAATGCTGTTGAATCAGCTCAAAAGAAAGTTGAAGGTAAAAACTTTAGCATAAGAAAACATGTACTTCAATATGATGATGTTATGAATTCTCAAAGAGAAATTATATATGCTCAAAGAAAACAAGTTCTTGATGGAGATAATTTAAAAGATAATGTATTAAATATGATAGATGATTCTATTGAAAGAATGGTAAATGGATATGTTGCTGAAGATGGAATTGTTAATTCAGAATCATTAATACAAGATATTGAAACATCATTTGGAATAGAAGATGTAGCAACTTTAAAAGATGAAAATGCAACAGCTGAAGATGTAATAAATGAACTAAAAGAAAGAACTCATGAAATTTATGAAAATAAAGAGAATGAATTTGGTTCAGAAAATATGAGAGAGCTTGAAAGAGTTGTAATGTTAAAAGTTGTTGATCAAAAATGGATGGATCATATCGATGATATGGATGAATTAAAAAATGGTATTGGTCTTCGTGCATATGGTCAAAAAGATCCAGTTGTTCAATATAGACTTGAAGGTGCTGATATGTTCGATGATATGATTGAAGCATTAAAAGATGATGTTGCTAAAATAATGTTAAACATCCAAAAGAAAGAAGAAAATGTTAAGAGAACAGAAACAGCCGAAATAACAGGAGCTGGACTAGAAGATACAGCAATAAACTTAGTTGATGGAACAGTTAAACCAAAAGAAGGTGGACTTAACAAAACTGTAGTTAATACAGAGCCAAAAGTAGGTAGAAATGATCCATGTCCTTGCGGAAGTGGAAAAAAATACAAAAACTGCTGTGGTAAAAATAAGTAATATCGAGGGTTACAAGCTAATATAATAGCATTGATATTATTGAATTACAGCTTAGATGATAGTTAAAGGGTTAAGCATTATATATGTTTAGCTCTTTTTATATCATTACAAAAAATAATAAATTGGGAGAATAAAAATATTATGATGATAGCAATAATTGTGGGAACAATTTTAATTTCGTTTTTCATGTGGCTTCAATATTCAAAATTAAAGTGTACTAAAAAAATAAATGCAACATACCTAAAATTTAATATTTATAATCACCATGGTATGTTTTCTAGTAAATATATACCTGTTTTTAAATACAATTTTAAGGGCAATGAATATGAAAATCAGGCTCAACAATCGTTCCCTAAAAAATTCACTAAAAATTTTGTAGTTGGTGAAAAATATACTATATTAATAAATGAAAAGCATCCAAAAAAATTCATAATAAATAAAAAAGTAAAAATTGATGAAATGTTGATATTATTAATTGGCTTATTTTTGCTTCTTAGCGGAATATTAT
>USFC01000072.1 GCA_900553865.1 uncultured Clostridium sp. | reverse complement strand
TGATTATCAAAAGAAAATGGAGATAAGATACGATGAGAACAATTTATGCAGAATATAATATAAACCACGATAGTATTGATGTTTACACAAGTGCTGGATATATGCTTCGCATTGATTGCTGGGAAGCTGAAAAAAATTTAAAAACCACATATGGATCAGAATGTGCGCTTACTTCATTGGCTGTGGATGAGCCTTTAGAATATGCAAGATTATATCTCGATGGCAATTTACAGATGTGGATAGATTCAGAAGATTCACTTGAATTATAGAACAAGAATAACGGGTAGAAAACTTCTGATGCCCATTTTACAAGGGGTTCGAGTTTTTTATGTCTGCTGGCGCTATTTCTCTGCTGGAGTACTATTTTCGGGATAATGGCGAAAGGCTTTAGCGGTATAGTTAGAAGCACCGTTTCCATATTTTGTATTGGTTATGGTTTTTATATAATCGCTGGAATAATAGTCAATTGTAGAGCAAATGAAATAGACACAGGGGATTAAGGAAGAGTTGAAGGCAGATAAACAGATGGAATGGGTAGCAAATAAATACTATACAAGAGTGTGAAAAGGGAATTTTGAATAAGGAGATGATTTGGCAATAAGGTGCAGTAATCTGGTGGAAAGCAAGTCTGAAAATGGCTTGCTTTTTGCTTTACAATGTGGTTAGTTGATGTATATAATTATGATAAAGAGATAAAATTGATTTTTATATTTTGGTTCGATATTGTGATGCAGTTTTTCTATATTAAAAAATATACGAGGTTATAATGAAGAATAAAAGTTATGATTATATCTTTGGAAATGGAAAATTTAATACTTGGTTCAACATTATAGTTAGTATTATTAGTTGTTCAGCAATATCGTTTTGTTTAACCGAACTTTTGTTTTCCTTTGATTTTAAAGTGAGTTTTCAAAAAGCACTGATTTTTACCATACTTTTTGTGATTTTTTTATTATTGTTTTATTACTTTATAAAACAACGTACTTATAAACTATTCGATCAAAAAATAACATATGGATTTAGGGAACGAAAAATTTTGTATGCGGATATCCATTCATTAGTTTTTACACTATCCTCCAGACCTAAAGGAATATATGATATTGGACTGGGAGAACCATACCTATACATAAAAGAAAATGGGAAGAAAAAATATATATGCAATATTACAATTTATTTGGCATATCCAAGTGTTATACAAAAAAGATATGATATCAATATAAGCAATGGGCAGATAGGAATGTCTCCTGCCTACAGTTTTAACTGTTATGATATAAAAAGTATTTTCAATTTAATACATCATTCAAAAGCAAATATTTATGTGACGAAGAGTTTTCTTCTCTTTAATAATTGGACAATAAACAGATTTTGCAAAGAATACAATATCTCTATGGAAATGGTTCAGCTTATAAATGATGGAAACTAATGTAAAAAATTTGTATTGTATTGAACTTTAGAAAACCTTTTTATGAGAAAGGAAAGCATATGCAAGAATATTATAAAATATATTTTCCTTATTCCAAAGAATATTTATTGGAACAGATTAAGAAGACTACAAAACCATTATGTATTTCAAACCAGGCTTATAGAGATATGGCACTTGCAGCCTACAAAGAAGAGGATAATACCTTATGTATCGGATATGCAGCAGGAAGTATGCCAGGCGGTGGCTGGGAAATGCTCCAGACACATATAAAAAGCTATGGGGGAGATGTAATGCTGGAAGGTACGTTTGTGCTTTTGCCATACATAAAAAAAGCTGCACTATTTTTTCTGCTCATAGTGATTTTATTTGCATTGTTTTTTTCTCAGGGAGATTTATTGATTTTAACAGAATGTCTGATTTTATTTATGTTTCCATTATATCTGCTGTATAGGAATATTTCTAAGATAGGAAAATGTGAAGAAGGGCGACGGCTTGTTTTATTATATCTGGAAAAGGTGCTTCATGCAAATGTGGAAATATCCGTAGAGGAAGAATAAAGAAATGATAGGGGAAAACGAGAATGAAAAAGATTAATGAACAAACAAAAAGTTTTTTACTATACGGTATAGAAGATGTGATTAAGCCGAAAGAAATCTACAAATTAGATGGAGCAATCTTGTTTCTAGTATTTTTATTTTTCTTTTTATCTGAATCAGCTCCATCACCGTTTTTTTCAAAAGTATTTTTAGTTATTGTTTATCTTGGATTCGTGATTCTTAGTTTTTCAAGAACAGAAGTGACAGGGAAAAAGGTTTTTTGGATCATTGGAATACAAAGTCTGACGTTTTCTATTTTGTTCTGTTGGGCAGCAACTATCCTCATGCTGACAACTATGAAAGAAGAATATTATAAGAGGTATCTAACCATACTCGTTATCATTTACATACTGGTAATCGCTGCATACATTTTTCTTATAATAACTTTGATTAAAAAAGATATCTACAATCCATCTTCTTCCAAAAAGCTGGCTGGAGGATGGTGTATTACTAGTTTTGTATTGCTTGGAATGGGTGTCGCAAAAGTACTTAGTAGCAGCGTTGAATATACAGCCATGATTAGAATTGCAAGCCTTTGTTCCTATTTTTGTTCTTTGGGTTCTATCTTAGGAGTTTTTCACCTGGTAAAGTATTTTGCTGTCAAAAAATGGGAGGTTGAAAAATGAATATTTTTATGAAAAGAATATAGATGAAAATAATTATAGCATCCAGGAAGAAGGATGGCTGGGAATTTTATTTTTGGTTGGAACTATATTTTTCTCAGGATTACTTTTGTATGGTTTTATAGACGGACAGGCGGATTTTTCAGTTATAGTGGCGTATGGAATATTGATTGCTTTTTCTGGAATCTGTACCCTGCATTTGTTCCTGTGGAGAGTCAAGGTAAATCATGATGTAATTGAATACCGGTCGTTTTTTGGAAAAAAATATTATAAATTTTCAGATATAACAAGAAGTGTACATAAAGAAAATGGTACATTGGAAATATATGCAGGGGACAAAATAATATTCAAATTTGATGAAAACATAAGCGCATCATTGTTTGCAAATAGTCTGTCTAAGCATAAAATTTCACAAGAAACATGGTTGAGTTGTAGAGATAAAAAGTGCATCATAAGACCAAAAGAAAGCCACTATGTTCTGCCAGGCATTTTCTTTTTATATTTGGTTTACAATAGTGTGATACTTGTATTCAATGCAAAAGAAACAGCTTTTGTTTTCCTTTTATTCTCTCTTGTACCGGGAGGTATATTTTTCTATTTTTTAATGGACAAAACAATTGTCAAGGATGGATGGCTATATAGAAATGGATTTTTAAGGAAGAACTGTAAAATAAGATTAACGGATATTACCCAGATGAAAAGAAAAAAGAATTTATTTGGAGAAGCTCTTATTTTATATAAAAATCAGAAAAAAATCGCTAAAATTTCTGCCCGAAATAGAAATGTGGACTGGCTGCAAGTAAAGATTGCAGAAATAAAAAAGGATAAGAAGAAATTAGAACGTAAAAAATGAAAAATGTGAATCATATAGGGAGATTGAGTTTATGGATAATGTCATTAGATTAAGTAAATTTGTAAAAAATTTAGGAATAGTAACAACAGTTCTTTTTTTAATAATCGTACTGGTAACATTTGTTACAGGAAATATGGGGGTTGCGATATGTTTTATGCCTTTTGTATTTTTAGGTATTGCTTTAATTTTGGCATACAAGAAACAAATAATTGTAGTAAATGAAGATGAAATTGTATTTAGCTATCTGGTTAAGAAAACTCAGCATATAAAATATAATGATATTCGTTGTATTTTAATGATTCCATTAAATGGTAGAACAGATGTCATATTAATTGATAAGATGTACAATAGACTTGTTACTCTGGAGCAAGTGTATGTAAATTATGATATTTTATATGATACACTTATAAAACATGAAATAGATCTTGTGGATTTTGGTGAGTTAGTTGAACAGAACAAAGATGTATCAAAGTATGTACCTGCTTTAAACTGGATAGAAAAGAATTTCTATAAATCTATATGTAATGAGAATACAACTATCAAAAATATGTCAAAAACAATAGAAAAAGAAAAGCGTAAAAAAACAAAGCAATTTTTAAAAGCTTTAGGTTGGATTCTAATAATTGCTGATGCGGTAGCATTTTTTATTGGTGGCAAAACAATGTTAGTTATATTTATAATGGTTTTGATGATTACATATGCAGTGTATATAAAATATTATCCATATATATTTATAGAAGTCACCACAAAAAAAGGACAAGAACTGGCGTATCAATTACCATTTATGGGTGCAGCAATAGCAATGCTTTTATCCCTGAATACGAGTAAACTCTTTAATTATGAATTTGGAAACTATATGAAGATTACGGCAATTATTACTGCTTTACTTGCACTGCCATTTATTATTAAATCTTTAAAAACAGATGTACCACAGAAATTTGGACGTAAACTTTCAGTTGTATTTGCTGCTTTTATAATCGCATTTACAATTAGCTTCCCAATAAATTTTTTATTTACATTTGATGGGGCAACTCATGAAATTGCAATTGTAACAGACAAAAAGATTAGCAGTGGTAAAACTAGAGATAGAGAGTTATATGTAAGTTGTAATGGTAAAAGAGAAATATATACTGTTTCAAACAGTGAATATGAAAATACATCAATAGGCGATAGTAAAAGAATTTGTAGAAGAAAAAGTGCATTAGGATTGGAATATAGTACGATACATGATTAATATTTATTTAAAGATAAGGAAGGAATATATAAGATGAAAATATTGTTAGCAGTAGTTGGAGGATTATTATTACTGATATTCCCTTTTATAGTTATGAAAAAAGCAAAAGTAACAAAAGAAGAAAATACTGATGAAGCAAGGAAAAAATTTAATGTGTTTCTCATTTGTATGATACCTGTTCCTCTAATAGGCTTCATATTTCTTTTAATAGGGCTTAGAAGTTTTTTATAAAATTAAATAAAGGAGAAAAATGTTAAAAAACAATGATATATCAATACCAGAAGCCTGCTATGCAGATTTATGTAAGGTGGTTTTTTTTGAAAGAAAACAGGTTAAATTAACAATTATATGGAATGAAAAAATAAGCAGAAATAAACAAATACTTACACTTAAGAAGTTATATCCTGAATTAAATAAAGTGTCTACAGTTGAAATCTATAAAATTACAAAAAAACGAAGAAATGGCAATTTGCAGAGATGGGATGGGGATTTGCTGTTGACTTTTCGCATAAAGCAGAAAAAGCGGGGATAAAAATATTGTTAGAAGAATAACTAAAAATCTTGCTAATGTATAAGTTAAGTAAAAAATAGAATGAAAAATAATCATATAGCAGAGGAGATTGGGGAATATGAAGGAACAAAAGAAATCTTCTTGGGGAGCGGTTCTGGTGTCATTTTTAAAGGAATTTCTATTAAACTCATTCGAAGCCCCAGGTCATCTTTATTATGATGAAAATTTAACTAATGAAGGAAAAAGAAAGAAAAATTATATTTGGAGGGTGCTTCTACTGGTGACTGCGGTAGGAGTAGCTTTGCTTCCTGTTATAGCTTGGAACATGTTTGTTCCAGATGTGCTATGGGCAAAAATAGTTACCGTTGTAGTGTGTGAAGGCTATGTTGTTTTTATAGTAAGTATGGAGATTATCCAAATAAAGGATGAGCTAAAGGAAGATATGTTAAAAATAGGGGGATATAAAATTACTCCCAAAGGAAGTATTTCCCTATTTAAAGAAATTGATTTTAAGATTGCTCAAACAGAGTATTCTTATACAATATTGATTTCTAAGAAACCTTTAAAATGGCTTTATAAGAAGTTTTATGTTACAATCTATGGAAGACATGGAAAAGTAAAAAAGATTGAATTGGTTCGAGCAGACAAAAAGTATTCTACGAAATATGAGACAATGAATGGTACAGTCTTAGAAAAGTTGCAAGAAGAAAATAATAGGTTTTTAAGGAAATGCTTAGGTACTCCCAGTAAAAAGAGTATGACAGGCGTCGAATATTATTATGAGTGGGGACAAATACAATCCTTCTATGATGATCGTTCTTGTCAAACAGGAATTGTAATTATGTTTTAAAATAAGGAATATTGTATCTCTTGCTTCCGTATGCAGAAAGATTACATCGGTACAGAGAAATGTGGTAGTGATACACCAAAGAACACAGGCGAAACCTTATATCTCGGTTCCACAAGTAGCGAATCTTTCAAAAGAGAGAGATGGGTAAAACTTCGCTGTTTATATAATAGTAGGGGACGATGTTTTATCCCCTGCTATTATACGTTTTTTAGCATGTTTTCACCAATATTGCTTGGTACCTAACCGATTTTTCAAATAACATCTGATTCCAAGATATACTCCCTGAGAAAGTACGAAAAGCAATAGAAGATTTACGGAAAGTGCTTTTTTAATTGCTTCTCCAAAATAAATGATGACAGCAGTACTTGTCAGTATCATCAGTAGAGTAATAACATCCCAACAGTTTTTCTTATATAATTCTATAACCTTTATTTCTATCAGTATCGCCAGCATCCCTGTTCCTGCCATACATATTCCTACAATCAATATTAGCAATAACCAATATACCATTCCGGCTATAAAAGCATTTGGAATTTTTGTACTAATCTGTGCCGCAGAATGCCCGGCATCAATCGTCCATCCGACAAAGGTTTGTATGAATGATGCTAAATCATTGAAGAATGATTTACAATCGACAAGGAACATATCTGACTGTACTGCCTGAAAAAGAGTGGTTGTCAACGAATACCATGCAAGAAGGAACAAGGTTGTTTGGAACATTACCGTTTTTGCTTTA
>USFC01000071.1 GCA_900553865.1 uncultured Clostridium sp. | reverse complement strand
GTAAAGGACAAATTTGACCCGTCCCCAAGTGTCCTTTTTGTTAAATTCTGTTTGCTGAGCCGAATACGTCTTTCATTTTGTGAGATACAGTTGCTTTTACTTCTTCTCTTGCAGGTGTTAAATATTTTCTTGGGTCAAATGCTGATGGCTCTTCTACAAATACTTTTCTTATTTGTGCTGTCATAGCTAAACGTAAGTCTGTATCTACGTTTATTTTAGAAACTCCTTTTAAACTTGCTTCATGTAATATTTCGTCTGGTACACCTTTTGCTCCTGGTATATCTCCCCCATATTTATTACACATTTCTACAAGCTCTGGTATAACTGTTGAGGCTCCATGTAATACTATTGGAGTATTTGGTATTAATTCTTTTACTTTTGCAAGTATATCAAATCTTAAACGTGCTTCTCCTTTGAATTTGTAAGCTCCATGGCTTGTTCCTATAGCAATTGCTAGAGAATCGCATCCTGTTCTTTCTACAAATTCTTTTGCTTGCTCTGGGTCTGTATACATAGCATCAGAAGCTGCTACATTTACATCATCTTCTATTCCTGCTAATTTTCCAAGTTCTGCTTCTACTACTACTCCATGAGCATGTGCATAATCTACAACTTCTTTTGTAAGTCTTACATTTTCTTCAAAATCATATTTTGAGCCATCAAACATTACTGATGTAAATCCTGCATCTACACACATTTTACAAGTTTCAAAATCTGGTCCATGGTCTAAGTGAAGTGCTACTGGAACTTCTGGATGTTCTTCTATAGCTGCCTCTACCATTTTCTTTAAATATCCTATTCTTGCATATTTTATTGCACTAGATGATGCTTGTAAAATTACTGGTGATTGATTCTCTGCTGCTGCATCCATTATTCCTTGAATTATTTCCATGTTGTTTACATTAAATGCACCAATTGCAAAGTGCTCTTCCATTGATTTTTTAAACATTTCTTTTGTTGTAACTAACATATATATTTCCTCCTTATTACTTTATTGTTTCTTCTGGTATTATATATTTATAATTTTTATAAGTCAATAAAATTTTTATATTCTAGTGAAGTTTGAAGAACTTTCCTACAATATAAAAATGAGCGCAGTATTTACTACGCCCATTTTAGGAAAAATTATTCACTTGTTTTGCCATTACTGTCATAGTGCTTGCAGATTTCTTCTAATTGTTCTCCTGTGAGTATTTCTTCTTCTAGCAATCTTTCCGCAATTATTTCCAACAACTTCTTGTTAGCCAAAACAATCTTTTCTGCCAGTTCATAGCCTTCATCAATTATTTCTTGTACTTCTTTGTCCAACTCCTCTTTCTTTGTGTTAGAAATTAGATACTCCCGCACATTTCCATAATCATTGATATATGTGCGATTTCTATTTTCATCTTTTCTTGAAAGTCCATAGTACATTACTATTGACAAAGCTATATTAGTTGCTGATTGTAAATCTGCACTTGCTCCCGTAGATTCTGTAGCAGAAAATATTTTTTCACCAACTCTACCTCCCAAATATATTGCAATTTGGTCTATGAGGTATTCTCTCGTGTAGTTTAAAGTTTTTCCAGTAATTTTATACGGCCAATTCACTCCCAAGAAATCCATCATTGGTAAAATAGAAACACAAGCAATTTTTTCATCTTTTACATTTTCACATTTCTGTGCAACAATATAATGCCCTGTTTCGTGATAAGCAATTCTCCTTTTTTCTGTAACACTTGTATTATTGTATAGTTTAATATAAGTGTTGTAGCAACTTAAAAAGCTCTTTTTATCTACATATTTCTTTTCCTTCCTCTTTGCTTCCAAAAAAGCTTTTTCAAATATACTTATCACATTCCCCGGGTTATACGCCGGTGATTATGAAAGGCATGATGTATATATTCCAAACTTAATCATTTCGTCTGTAATATTTACTCTATATTTTGCTTTCAACCTTTCTATATGACCTTCCAGCATACTTCCAAGTTCTTCGTACTCAGGTTCTTTTACGTACACTTCATTTACATACTTTGCAATTGCACTGTCTTGTAAGAAATAATTTTCAAAGTCTTCTTCTCTAACTGTAGTTATGAACGGGATATTATACGTGGTTATTACCGCATACAGCATTCTTATAAGCCAATAGTCCATTTTCATAAAAATTGCTTGGTCTACATACAAAACAATTTTCTTTTTATTTTTTACCAAGAAGTTGAAGACTTTTTTTACTTTTCCTTCCATAACTTTGTCTTTTTCAATCTTTAAAAGCTTTTCTGGATCGAACATAATTAATCGCTTTTCATAAAACTCTTTTGGACATTCATTGGTTGAAATTTGCCTAGCAATTTCTTTTGCAATTGCAGTTTTGCCTACATCTGTTTCTCCTACTAAAAATACATTATTTCTGGTCTTTTGTGAAAGATAAAACCACACTTTTTCAATTTCGTTTTCTCTTCCTGCAATTGGCAACATTGTTTGTGTCTTCATTTGATTTTTTACAATTGTTTGTGATAAATCTTCTAGTGTGTTTTTTAATACATTTGGTACAAACTCTTCCAAAACTTCTTTACCTTTTATTAGGCTACGTATTTCTTCTGGTCTTAGCAATACTCTAAGGTCTTCTTTGCCTTCTTTTTTAATCACCAAAGTTACGCCTTCTTGCCTCATTCTTTGGTCTGCTTTCATTTGTTGTTTTAACTTTTCTACATCTACCAGTATTAGTTGCATTGTTCCATCTTCAGTAATAACTGCTATTTCTGCATTTTTTATTTTTTTCTTCATACTATTTTTCCTCCTTTTGCTGTTACTTCAAAGCCATTTAATAGTACTTTTTAATTTTCCCTCTCCTTTCAACGTTTTTATGTAAATATAATATCACATATTATTTCTATTTACAATATTCTTTACATTTTAATTTATTTTTCGACTTTTTATTGATTTTATGTAACGTGCATGATACAATATTTGTGAAATAATTAGTTGCTAATGCAATAAAAAAATTTTCACATTGCAGAAAGGAGATTACTTTATGGGTAACGCTCAACGATTTTATGTAGATATTATGGCACAGCAAAAAGAAGTAACAGGTTCTTGCATTTTATTAAACGTTGTTTTTCCTGATGGTTTGCGGCAGAAAATATTAATTGATGCTGGTCTATTCCAAGAGGAAAAATACAATTCATTAAACAAAAGCTTGCCTTTTGATGCTTCTTCGTTAGACTTTGTATTTGTAACTCACAACCATGTGGACCACACTGGCCGTCTTCCTTTGCTTTATAAAAATGGCTACCGTGGAAAAATCTATATGTCCAAAGGCACTGCTCAACTTATTCGGCCAGCCTTGGAAGACAGTTGCAAAGTTTTAAGAAACAAATCAAAACTAAATAACGAACCACTTATCTATTCTGATGAAGATGTTGATGGCACTATGACTCTGATAAAGCCTGTAGAATACAACCATATTATTCACCTTACAGATAACATTAAGTTTTGTTTATTCCCGAATGGTCATCTGTTTGGCGCAAGTTGTATCCTTATTCAAATCAAATACAGAGATTCTTCTGGAACACATTACGAAGATATTAACCTCTTCTTCTCTGGAGATTATAATAACAAAAATCTTCTGTTTGATGTCCCTCCTATTTCCAAATGGGTTCGCAAACTTCCTGTTACTTTCATACAAGAAGCAACCTATGGTAATATGGATTCAAAAGACATACACTATGTATTTGAAGAGAATATTATTTCTGCCATAAAGCAAAGGAAAGAAGTAATTATTCCTGTATTTTCTTTAGGACGTTCTCAGGAAATTATGTATATTCTGAAAAACTGGCAAAAAGAAGGCAAATTAGACAAATCTATTCCTATTTATTATGATGGTAAATTGTTAAATCGCTATACTCAAATACTTTTGCATGGTGATTTTTCTTTAAAAGACAAAGACCTCCTTCCCGAAAATAGCACCTTTGTTTCAGATTCTGAAATGCGCAATTCTATAATGAATGATGGAAAATGCAAAATTATTCTTACAACATCTGGAATGGGAACATATGGACCTGCTCAAACGTATATTCCAGAGTATTTAAAAAGGGAAAATGCATTAATCCATTTTGTTGGATATTGTGCCGAAGGAACTCTTGGTAGACGTTTGTACGAGTGCGCTTTCGACGATATTGTTGAGGTATCTGGTCTTCAAATAAAGAAAAAGGCTCAAGTACTATTCACTTCTGAATTTTCTGCACATGCAAAGGCTGATGAATTGTTGCAGTTAGCTTCATCGTTTGAAAGCATTAGACTTTTACTCGTAAATCACGGTGAAGTTGAGGCAAAAGCTACTTATTCTAAGCGTGCGGTAGAAGAAACAAATGCCAAAAATGTTGGCATACTTGGTTTAGACTCACTTGGCAGAGATTATTGCTTTAGAGTCAATGGCTATGGATATTTAAAATCATTTTCTTCAAAATTTATCTAAACTCATTTAAAGTAATTAAGTAAAAAAGGTGGTAAGAGAAAATTTCCTCTTACCACTTTTTTTACTTATTCTTATAACTACTACACATAGACTCATCTGGTCCACAAGTATCGCAATTTTGTGTTGGTGTAACAATAATTTGTGCTAATTCACATTCTTGTTTTCCATGATTGTTGTGTTTGCAACTTGTTACAGTGCAATTGATTTTTTGATTTTTTTCCATACTAACACCTTGCCTTTACACATATTTAGGTTTTAAACTCGGACTTTCCTATAACCACTAATGTTAGTATGTACACTTTTTCAAAAAATATTTTATTCTTTTTGTTTTAATTTTAAGTAGCCTAATTCTTCCCAAGAATTGTAAGCTAAATTAATTTTAAACAATAATTTCGGTTTTGCTCCTGCTCTATTTTTATCTACCACACACGCATAATAACGAATGTCTGGATTTTTTTCTTCTTTTATTTCTATATTTTCATTGCTAACTTCTTCTAAAGAATATTCATAGTCTTTTAAACTTTCTTTGTTTATCTGTTTCATTAAGCAAAGTGTATCTAAAACTTCTTTAACTGTTCTACTAACTGCTAAATCGTTTACATCTAGGTTGATTGGAAGAGTTGTACTCTCTGCCAATTGCAATGTTGAGCAAATAAAAATGTCAAAATTTTGTGCCAAGTTTGAAAGTATTGTCGCAGTCTTTTTTAGCTCTTCTGCTACTCCTATATTTGCTGTATCTGTTTTTAAAGTATCATAAAAAATATATTCTATTTTTTCTTTATAATAATAGTTCATAATTACTTTTCTTAGCTCGTCATTTGTATGGTCTGTAATATTTATAAAATATATAGAATTTTTCATTTCTTTATTTACCCAGTCAGTTGCAGCAATTGTTCTATTATACTCACTAGAAACTTTTGAAAGTCTTTTAGCAAATTCTGCTTGTGTTTCTTTTTCTTCTTTTAACACAAATCCATCTTCGTCTACTTTAACTTTTGCATTAATATCTGGTCTAAACTTAAACTCTAAAAGTTCACCTTCTGTTTTTCTTAACATTTGGCCATGTCTTTTTTGTATTTCTGGATTGTTTATAATTGTAGTAATTAAGCATAATCTCATTTTTTCTTCTGACATCTCGTTTGAAATAATTAGAACTTTCTTTTTATGTACAAATGCTGTATATGCCGCCAAATTTATTGTGAATCTACTTTTTCCTGAGTTTGAAGGCATTGCAAATGCCATTGTTTCGCCTTTTCTTATTCCCTTAAACACTGAAGAAAGTATAGGAAATGGCATTTCTAGGCCATTTGTTAAATTATTGTCACCTTTTTTCAAAAATTCAGATAAATTTTTATTTAAAATCGCTCTTTTAAATTTTCCGGTATCACTTACTTGTCTTATTGCACTTTCTACTTCTTCTTGTGACATTTCATCATATAACTCATAGCTTGTAATATCTACTATTGCTTCTTGAACCTCTTTTATTGGCACTTCTAAATAATGTTTTCGCAAAATAAATAATTTTTTTAATTCTGTATAAACTTTTTCCATTTTATAGTCTGAACCTGCCAACTTTTCTTTTAGTTGCATTTTCAAATCATAAGATTCTTCTGTATCTTTAGCAAAATTAAAACCTTTTTTGGCTATTTCTGGGGTATAATTTCCTCCGTCTGTAAATAATACTCCCTTATATAAATTCAAAATGCTTTCATCTTCAAAGTAGCAATCTTCATAAAGGAAATAATATTTTACAATAAGTTTTGGGTCATTTAATAAAAGCCCCATATAAATGTACTCTAATTCTAAATTGCTTAATTTTTTAGGATACATTCCCATTTGCTCATTTTCTTGTTCTTGCTCTTCTTTATCATTTTCAATTTGTAAATTTTTTAATTTTTCAACTGCAGTAATAAAATCACCATTTATTAGGCATTCTTTAATTTCTTCTATTGTTATTTTATTTTCTTCTGTTTCTGGTATTTTATTTAACAATTCATATATTTTTTTTACATTTTCTGTTTCCATATATTACAAAATCTCCTTTTCTTTTGTTATATGTTTTTTATACCATTATTTTATTTCTTTTGTTTAAATTTGTAAAGCTTTTATAAAACTTTTTTATTTATCATTTTTGCTTTCCGCTTCTTGGTTTGAAGTTATACATTTTTGTGGTTCTTTAAAACTCAAATACCAATTCATGCCGATTTCTATTTTTATTAATTTCTTCATTTCTTTTTTGCAATTGCTCAAAAGTTGTTGGCGCTGGCACAATAATTGGCTCACATGGCACCCAGTTTGCTGGTGTTGAACCACTACTTTCTTTTGATGTTTGAAGTGCTTCTATGCATCTTAATATTTCTGGAATGCATCTTCCTATGTTTAATGGATACACTAATATTAATCTTATTATTCCTTGCTCATCTATTATAAATACATTTCTAACTGTTTCTGTTGTGCTTACGTCATTTGAAATCATTCCATACTTTCTTGCTATTTTCCCATTTCTATCTGCTATTATTGGAAATGGTATTACTATCCCTGTTTTACAATAAATATCATATACCCACGCAAGATGTGAAGGGTTGCTATCTACACTCAAACCTATTAAGCAAGTGTTTAATCTTTCAAAATACATATTTGCTTTTGAAAAAGCTATCATTTCTGTGGTGCATACGGGGGTAAAGTCACCAGGGTGTGAAAACAGTACTACCCATTTCCCCTTATATTGATTTAAGGATATTTTT
>USFC01000070.1 GCA_900553865.1 uncultured Clostridium sp. | reverse complement strand
CCCATGCTGGGCACACCAAAAAAATCAACCAGATTTTATTTTCTGATTGATTTTTATCTTTTTGTTCAAAAGTTTAAACAAATAATATCATTGCTGCCTTAGCGGTACTTATTTGCGAAAAAATAAGCTATTTTTTCTGCATATACTCCCACATTTAGCACAAAAAAATATTTCCGTTCATCAACTGCATATACATTTTAATATAAAATTAATACATTGTATACTAAATTTAAATTATCAAAAGTTGAATAAAAATATTACTTGTTAATGATAAAAATCTTTAACAAACCTCTTTTTACCATAATGCAAACATTTTTTATTTTCAATAATTTGAAAAGCGTATATAATTCTTTCTTTTTTGCTTTTGTTCATATTCCAAATTTTTTTCAAATGAAAAATTCTCAATAAATATTATAATATCTTGCACTTTAGAATCATCTACAGAACAATCTAAAACAAATTGCTCACCGTAATAATCAATAACTAGATAATATTTAGCATCACTTTCTTTAAATAATTGTTTATATAATCGTCCTTCTCCTCCCATACCATAGGCGAAATTTCTACCCTTAGTAATCTTAATGTGTAATCCGTTTTTATAACATAGCATATGTTTTTTAAAACTATTTTTTATTATAATATTTTCATTATCAAAAGATATACTATAAACTGATAACTTATTATATATTAATACTATAATAAACAATCCTATGATCCATAAATAGAAAAATTTTCCTTCAAACATGGCAACAATAATTAATATTATGGGTATAATCATTGTTTTACTCGTTAAATGCGCATTAAATTTAAATGTTAAATCTTTATTAATTACATTATTCACTTCTATGCCTCTAATACCGACCATATTTTCTATATAGTTCTTCCATAAACTTACTCCTACCAACTTATTTTATATTTATGTTATCACAATTTCTGTTAATTTTCAACTATTATCTATTTGCATAAATCAAATTAAATTACCTTATAAATTTATAACTTTTTTAATAATCGCTATATCTTCAATTCTGTTTATTCCAAAACATTTTTTACCTAAATCTTTTATTGAAGCACCTAAATGGTACATTTCTTTATTATCTATTACTATAAATCTATCATGGAATTTATTAGTTTTAGCTACTTTTAATATCGGATATTCTTTATTGAATTTTTGAATATCTATTTTCTGTATATTACTTTTATCAGAAGTCAATATTACAACTTCTATATTTTTATTTTTCTTTGTAAGCATTTTTAAAACACTATCATCTATATAATTATCTATTATTAAAATCTTTTTATTTGCTTTCTTAAAAATATCAATTATTAAACTGTATGCATCATATATTTGACCTTCAAAGAATATTTTTTGTTTTATATTTTCTTCATTTTGCAATTGGTCAAATACTTTATCAAATTTCTTATCATGTTCTAATAATTTATATTCTACATTTGTTAATCGTTCAAATAATTGTCCGTTTACTGCTAAAAATTTTCTCATTTCTACAAATGCATTCATAATGTTTATACTCACTTGGATTGCTATATCATTTTTTAGTAAACCTGATAGCATTGCTATTCCTTGTTCTGTAAAAACATATGGTAAATATTTACGATGTTTACCTCTACCAGCACTTTCATCTAAGGTCGCAATTTGCGACCTTAAAGAATTATCTTCATTTATATCTTTTGAATTAATCTCGTTAAAGGTGAAATTTTTGAACCTTAAAGATTTATATTCTTCTTCAGTTAATTGAAAACAAAAATTTTCTGGAAATCTTTGTTTATTTCTATTTACGGCTTCATTTATTCTTTTAGTAGGATAATGATATAACATTGCAACATCACTATCTAACATTACTTGCTTTCCTCTTATAGTATATATTAAATTTTTTATTTCTTCATTTGATATGTTGTCTTGAACTACCAAACTATTTATTTCATTTTCCATAATTTCACATCCTTATATAAAACTACATATAGTTTAAAACACTTGTTTGTAACTGTCAAGTGTTTTTCATTTTTTATATATTTTTTATTTATTGTTTTTGTAAAATAATACAATAAATATTATAGAATAATTCATATACAAGATTTTCTTTTTCAGTTTCATTCATTTCCATAACCTTTGCTAATATAAAAACATCCATATTATATTCTAAAGTTACCATTCTATTTTTATTGTAATTATTATCAAAAACACATAAAAAAATTTTTAAAAGTTCAATCAAATTTTTTTTATCAATTTTTAATTTTATCATGTCACTTTCTAAAACAATTATAAATAATTTTAATTTATTTTCTATTCTTAAAGTTTCAAAGTATCTTACTAAAATTTTTACTTTTTCACTATTATTTTTTAATAACATTTTCATCATTCCTCTCATTTTTTTATATAGGGTTTGGGACTTAGTCCCATAGTCCGAATTTTGACTAGGGAGGAAAAATTCAGTGCTTGATAGAGTTCCAGTAGTCTCCCATAATTAACCCATTTTTCAGTTTGTATTACAAATTATTGCTCCGATTTTTGTATTTTCTTCTTTAGATTTTGAAAAATTTTTATCACTTTTTACTGCAACCAATCTGATTAATTTTTGTTTTTCTTTATTCAATTCTAGTTCAACTATTTTAGATTTTCCATTCATATTTTCTGAAAAAACTTCATAAAATTCTACTTCAAATTCTTTATTAAGTCTTTCTATATATTCATCTAATTGTTTATGATTTATATTAACACTTGTCCTAATATATTTTTCTTCATTATCAACTTCAATAGGTGAATAAACATCAAATATTCCACTCTGAAAGAACTTAGTTAGTTGTTCAATATAACTTCTTCTAAAATTTATTTTTTCAATTTTAAAGTCTCCATTTTTATTTTTAATTAACTTCATTGATTCAATAAATTTTGAAATAAATTCTTGTTTTTCTTCTTTTGATTTTTTATTCCATTCTGCTTTTATTGTCTCATTTAGTTTGTTATTTCTTATTAGCTTTTCTCGTTCAATATCTCTATCTGCCATTAATTGTTGCGGAGCAAAAGTGATATAATTTAGATTAAGTGTTTCGTATTTTTTCTTTTCTAATATACTCAATTTTTCTTCTATAATTTTATAATCTTCAGAGAAATCTTCCATTTCTACTATGCCACTTAAATATGCTTTTTTTATTCTTTCTTTTTGCTTTTGCAAAGTATCAATTTCTTTATCTAACTTTTCTGTATTAGTTTCTTTTTTATCAGCTAGTATAGGAAAGAAATACTTTTTAACTGCCATATCATACTCAACTAAATCTAGTATAAAATCTTCTAAACATTCTTCAATTTTATCTTCTCTATAATAAATCTTGCAATGTTCACAATTATAGTACATATATTTTTTCTTTTTGCCACCAGAACCTTTACATTTCATTATGCTATTACATTTAGGACATTTTAGTTTTTGAAAAAATATATAAACTCTGTCTCTAGTAAATGCTCTTTGATTTTTCTCCTTTTGTAATTGTGTTTCTTCCCACATAGCACGACTTATTATTGGCTCGACTACATTCATATAAATTATTGGTTCAATACTTTGTATTTTACCAATTCTTTTATATTGTTCATAATCTCCCATATAAACTCTATTTTCTAATATTTTTTGTATAGTGGAATCTCTCCACTTTTTAGGTTCTAATACTTTCTCTTGATTAAAGATATTAGCAATTTGTTGATAACTCTTTCCCTCTAAATACATATTAAATATTCTTATAACAACATCTTTTGTAGTTTCATCTATTACAGTTTTCTTATTACCATCTTTTTTATATCCCAATGGAATAGTGCCAGGCAAATGTCCAGACTTAATTGCACCATTTAAACCGAACTTTGTTCTTTCACTAACTATTTCAATTTCTAACTGTGATAATACTGTTAGCATTCTTACAAAAAGTCTTCCATTAGCAGTAGAAGTATTAACATCATCTCTATCGCATACTAGATAAGTATTATACTTTTCTAATACTGCAATTAGTTCTTCTAAATCACGAACTGAACGAGTGACTCTGTCTAGCTTATATGCGACAATATAATTAATTTTACTTTTTTTCATATCTGCTAACATTTCTTGAAATGCTGGTCTATGTGCCATATCTTTTGCTGATATTCCTGCATCTTCATATACTTTAAATACTTCATATTCTTTAAATTTACAAAGTTGTAATAGTTTTTCTTTTTGTTCTCCTAAACTAAATCCTTCTCTTACTTGATCTTCTGTACTTACACGAATATATATTCCTGCAACTTTTTTTCTTCATTCATAATTTTTAATCCTCCCTTCAGTTTGAATGGGTAGGCATTAAATAAAGTGCCTCTAGTCAAATACATAACTATTGGCACTTTTTAAAGTTTTATATTCTATATTAAAAGCAATTCTAAAAACTCTAAAATCAATGCCTTGCTATGTATTCTTGTAATTTAGATAAAGGATATTTAGTCCTTAAATCTCTCACATAAAAGTAATCATGTTCATTAAAGAATAAATATAAATTATTCTTAATAATTACTCTATGTGGCTCTACATACGCTAGGTTTGTATGTTCTACAACTCTTAAACAACCTTCTAATATCATTTGGTGTTTAAATTTTATAGAATTCAAACGGCAAGCCCATTCAATTTTAGAGAGTAAATCTCTGCTTATCTTGTTTTTCTTCTTTACAATATTTATCATATCACACCATCCTTTCCTTTGCAATAAAAGGCAACAAAAAAATCAACCTTTTACAGTTGATTTCTTGCTTTTCGTCTGGTGCGACGATTTAATCTTCTGGTGCTGATGGTGGGACCACTCGCACTCGCGTCACAAAAATAGTCCACAGGACTATTTTTACCTGCGTTCAGTCTGGCTTTGAACCAGCCTGAACTTGGCACGTTTCTTTTCGAGTCCCACCGTTTAATGTACATAAAAAAAATAGCTTTCGCTATTTTTTTTATGGTGCTGATGGTGGGACTCGAACCCACATGGTTTCCCGCTGGATTTTGAGTCCAGTGCGTCTGCCAGTTCCGCCACATCAGCGTTAGTACTTTTATATAATAACAGAAAAAAAATAATTTATCAAGGGAAAATTTAGAAAAAATATAAAAAATAATGACATAATTTAAAAATATGATATAATGAATAAAAATAAAAAATATGTTGAAAGATAATAGGGAAAAGAAATGTTATATGACTATGAAACTGTAAACGTAAAACCAAATAAAACAAAAATAATTTTTAGTATATTGTTAATAGTAATTATGGTTGTAGTAGCAATTTATTGGATAATGCATTTGGTAAAAGGAAAAGATAAAAGTGAAAATGAAACAGCTGAGCCAACAGTAAATGAGCAAGAGGAACAAAACATAAATGACAAAAAACAAGAAAATCTTTTAAAAAATTCTAAACCATTTACAGAAGAACAACTTGAAAGAATAGAAAATATATATAACTTAGAAGACGGAAAAAATGTGTTTTTAACCTTTGATGATGGTCCAACACAAAGTGTAACTCCTTTCATTTTAGATTTATTAAAGCAAGAAAATATAAAAGCAACATTTTTTGTGTTAGGAAATAGAGCAAAGGCAAATCCAGAACTAATAAAAAGAGAATTTGAAGAAGGGCATTATATAGCAAACCATGGTTATACTCATAAATATAGTACAATATACCAGAATGTGCAAACGGTAGTAGATGAATATAATTATACAGAGCAGTGTATTCAAGAAGCACTTGAAAATCCTAACTATTACTCAAAACTGTTTAGATTTCCGGGAGGTTCTGTTGGAGGCTACTATAATAGCATAAAAAAGGAAGCAAAACGATATTTAAGGCAAGGAGGAATAGCTTCTTTAGATTGGAATAGCTTATCAAAAGATTCTGAAGGAGCTAAAACAAAGGAAGAATTGTACCAAAATGTTGTAAATACAATAGGACAAAAGCAAAATGTAGTTATACTAATGCATGATGCAGCAGATAAAATATTAACGTATGAAACGCTGCCAGATGTCATACAATATTTACGAGATAATGGATATCAATTTAAAACAATCTATGATATAATATAGGAGGAAAAAATGTTGTACGATGTAATTATTATAGGAAGCGGACCTGCAGGAATTTCAGCAGGGTTATATACTAAAAGAGCAGGACTAAAAACTCTTATAATTTCAAAGGGAGTAGGAACTTTAGAAAAAGCTGAAAAAATAGAAAATTATTATGGCTTTTTAAGCCAAGGAGGAATAGAGCTTCAAAAAGTAGGGGAAAATCAAGCTGAAAATTTAGGAATAGAAATAAAAAGAGAAGAAGTAATGAACATAAGCTATAATGAAAATTTTATAGTAGAAACGTTAAATTTTGAATATGAGGCAAAAATAGTTGTAATTGCAACAGGAAATAGCAGGAAAAAATCAAATATAAAAGGGCTAAAAGAATTTGAAGGAAGAGGAGTAAGCTATTGTGCAACATGTGATGGATTTTTCTATCAAGGGAAAAATGTTGCAGTATTAGGTAATAGAGAATATGCAATTCATGAAGCACAAAATTTACTTCCAATTGCCAAAAAAGTTATATTGCTAACAAATGGTGAACAATTTGTGGAAAAAAGACACAAAGGAATAGAAGTAGATGAAAATAAAATACGAGAATTTAGAGGAACAAATAGTATAGAACAAGTGGAATTTGAAGATAATACTATAAAGAAAATAGATGGAGTATTTATTGCACTTGGAATGGCATCTAGTAGTGATTTAGCCAAAAAAATAGGAATTATGTTAGATGAAAAAGAAAATATAAAAGTGAACAATAAAATGGAAACGAATGTAAAAGGAATTTATGCTTGTGGAGATTGCACAGGAGGAATTTTTCAAGTGGCAAAAGCTGTGTATGAAGGAATGGTTGCAGGAATGTCTATAATACAATATTTGAAAAATTAAATATGGAAAGGAAGGAATTTATATGGAAATAACAAGTGAAAATTTTAGAAAAGAGGTACTAAATTCAGAAGTGCCAGTATTGGTAGATTTTTGGGCAAGTTGGTGTAACCCTTGTAAAATGATGAGCCCAATAGTAGAAGAAATAGCTGGTGAAATGGAAGGAAAAATAAAAGTATTTAAGTTAAATGTAGATGAAGAAAGAAACTTGGCAATAAAATATAATATTATGAGCATCCCAGCTTTTTTACTATTTAAAGATGGAAAAGTAGAAAAACAAACAATAGGAATGCAAAGCAAAGTAGATTTAATAAATTTTTTAAATAGCTAAATTAGTTGAAATATCAAGAAAAAAATGAAACTAAAATAAAAAAATGAAAAAAGTTTAAAAAAAGTGTTGACAAAAAATAAAAAAATATGTATAATAAAAATCGTTCTAGAGAGAACAAAAATTATTATACATATGCAGGTGTAGTTCAATGGTAGAATTCCAGCCTTCCA
>USFC01000069.1 GCA_900553865.1 uncultured Clostridium sp. | reverse complement strand
AAACAACAATTGTGACCACTAATGCTACTAAAGTTATAGCTGCTTGCCCTCTTTTTTTTAGTGGTAATTGCTCTTTTGAACCTTCATTTATTATTAGCTTTTTTCTCTTTCCAAAATTTTTTATTATTTCACTAAAACTACTTGTGTATACATCCTCAAGGCTTTCACGTTTCATCTTTTCTACATTTTCTCTTGTTTTTCTCATTAATCTATCTCCTCTCAAGTTCCCACATCAACCATCTGAGCATCTTGCTTAAACTCAATAATTCCATTTTCAGAAGTCCGATGGCTGAAATCTGCTTTTTGACTTCTGACATCAGACCTTCTCTTTTTGCTTTTTTCCTATTCCTAGACATATGTTTGAAATTTTAAGGAGTGTCCCTAGTGTTCCGAAATCGGAACGAAAAAGACCGTCCCTGTTGTTCCTTCTCGTCTTTATTTTTCCCTTTTTCATAAGTTTTATTCATGCTTTATAAGCTAACTTTTTGCATTACTTGTAAGTAACTTATTTACAAATTAATTTTAGCATTCGTTCACACCAGTGTCAACTATTTTATTCTACTTTTTTCGACTTTTTTCGATAAGCAGAATTTTCTTTTTTTGAAAATCCACTAAATTAATTTTCTCCCATTTTTTCTACCTTTTTCTATATGTTTTTTCACCTTCAAAAAAAATATAACCATACAAATTCAAAATTTTTGTTTTTGAATTTACACAGTTATATTTTAACTCTCTTCAACATCTGATTTCTGATTTATGACATCAGCCCTCAGATATCTAACCTCCGTTTTTTGTCTACTCTTAGTCAAATATTCGATTTCTAAAGGAGTGTCCCCTGTGTTCCGAAATCGGAACGAAAAAGACCGTCCCTTTTGTACATTTTTTCTTCTGTTATTAATTGTCTTGATCCTCCCGGAAACGGAGGTCTTGGACGTGGTGGCATCGGCGGTCTAGGAGGCATTGGCGGACGTATAGGCTTTCCGTGGGAAATTTCCTCCCAATATTTGATTTAATAATAATATTCTAATTAAATCATTCAAAAACTGATTATTGTTTTGCCTAATTTGCCTATTATTTTCTTCTTCTGTGTTTCTTTTGCTTTCATCATTATTTTTGTTACAATTTACACTTCCATTAGACTTTAAGGCATTTACGCCACTGCAATTACAAGGGTTTATATTTCTATTTGCATCTTTTTCTTGGCTTCTATTATCTATTTGAACTTTTATATTAACTTCATTGTTCATGCTTATTCTTTTGTACACTTCATTTACCAGCATATCTACACTTTCTTTTGTGTACTCTCCTCTATATTTGCTGCACACCTCACATACTACTGGGTTTATTATTTTATATATTTGTGGATAGCAATTTTCTAATTCTTTTGTATTTGCAAGTCTATTTTCATAATAATAGCTTTGCTCAAATTCACAAGGAATATATTCTTCTCTTCTTTCTTGTGGATAGCCTAAAACAGCTCTCATGTAATCTTCATAGTTTTGATAGTACATAATTTTTCCTCCTATTTTATTATGTATTATCATATTCAGCATTATAATTTTTTGTTACCACAAATGATGCAAAAGGGACACTTGACGCAAAAAGGAACGTCCTAAATAGCGTCATAGTTGGTTTACGAATTCTTTGAATTTGTTGCCACGCTCTGCAAAGTTTTTAAAGGCATCAAAGCTTGCACTTGCAGGAGAAAGTAGTACTATATCTCCTTTTTTTGCTTTAGCATATGCTACTTTTACAGATTCTTCTAAATTGTTTGTATAGCAAAATTCTATTTTTATTTTTGTTCCTTTTAGTGCCTCTCTTGTTGCCATTTCTATTTTTTCACTTGTAGGTCCACATAAAATTAGTGTTCCTACTTTTTTTGCTATTGCCTCGCCTACTTCTTTGTAGTCTAATCCTTTATCTGAGCCACCTGCTAAAAGAATTATATTTTCGTCAAATGCGTTTAGTCCTGCGATTGTACTTGCTGGGCTTGTTCCTATTGAATCATTGTAGTATTTTGCTCCATTTATTTCTTTAACAAATTCTAATCTATGTTCTACTCCTTTAAAGTTTTTTATTGCTTGCAGTTGAACTTCTATGCTTGCTAAACTCTCTGTTACTGCTAGTGCTGCACATATATTTTCGTAATTATGAATTCCTCTTAATTTTATTTCATTTTTGTTTATTAAATGTCTTCTTACTCCGTCCTCACATTGCTTTATCCTTTCATCTGTATTGTCGTAAATATAACCATCTTCAAGTTTTTGTTTGCTACTAAAAAATATTACTTTTCCGTTTGCTTCTTTTGCAAATGAACGTGTAATTTCATTATCATAGTTAAGTACCAATATTCCGTTTTCATTTTGATGTTTAAATATATTTTTCTTTGCATCTTGGTATTCTTCATATGAACGGTGAACATTTAAATGGTCTGGATAAATATTTGTAATTAGTGAAATGTCTGGGCTTACATTCATATCAGTTAATTGGAAACTGCTCATTTCTAATACAACAACATCTTCTGGTTTCATATCTTTTATTTTTGTAAATATTGGCTTTCCTATGTTTCCACCCAAAAAGCAATTATATCCTGCTTGTTTTAGTATTTCATATATTATTGATGTAGTTGTTGTTTTTCCTTCTGTACCAGTTATGCCAATTGTTTTACATGGTGCAAGTTTTAATACCATTTCTATTTCTGTAGTAATTATTGCACCTCTTTCTTGCTCTTCTGCTAATTGTTTTATAAAAGGCATGCAACTTGGTGAGCGAAATATAATGTCAAATCCTTTTAGATTTTCTAAGTTTTCTTTTCCAAAGAAATAATTAAATCTATATCTATCTAATTTTTCCATAATACTTTTGTCTATTTCTTCTTTTTCTTTATTGTCAAATACTGTTACCTTTGCGGCTTTTTCGTAAAAGTAGTCTAATAATGGCAAATTGCTAACACCTATTCCTATTATCGCTACTTTTTTTCCTTTTATATATTCATTAAATTCCTCTAGTTTTTTATTTCTATATTCCACATTATTACCTTCTTTCAATAATTATACTAATATATTTTCTCTATTTATGTATTGTAGTAATTTGTCTGCTGATTCCTTTACACTTTTGCATTCTGTTACATCTATTTCAATTGTTTTTTTACTTAAATTATAAAATCCTGCTTTTTGTTGAAGTTTATCTCTAAGTATTATATGCTCTTTTAATTCTTGTAGATTAACGTTTTCCCCATATTGCATAGCTTTTCTTCTTACTCTTTCGTCTAAAGCTGCTGTTATAAAGAAATGATAGTCCAATTCTGGATAAATACTCATTAATGCCCTTCCTGATAATATTACATTATATTTTTCTTTAAAACCATTTATGATATTTTTACAAAACGAAAACAATTGGGTGTTGTCTGCGCTTCCTCCTGCAACAGATACAGCCATTGAAGCTTGCTTTGATTGTAGTTTTTTTTCATCTACTTTTTTGCCCTCAACATATACCACTGTTTCTCTATTTTCTATTTTAAATTCTACTTTTAACATATCCATTATTTTTTTTATATCTACATCTTGCATCATCTGTTTTAAGTTTTGCATATTGTTTGCTAATTCTTTATTAGAATTCATTACAGCATATATTATTCCTCTGTATAAATTTCCTCCATGAAATACAATGCTATTGGGAATTTCATTAAGTAATTCTCTACACATTGAAGTTTTTCCACTACCAACTAAGCCTTCTATTCCTATTACTATATTATTCACTTTCTATTTTCCCTTCTTGCTTTTTATTTATAGATGTATTATAACATATATTTTTTATTTGTAAAATATAGATTGATTTTTGATGTATAAATTTCAATTTTTGGTTCAAACTATTTTTGAAAAGAAAGGTAGGTGCTTTTAATATGTCAGAAAAAAATAAAGAAAATAAGAAAAATAACAGCAAGAAAAATAACCAAAATCAAAATAGAAACACTAACAATGAAAACAGCAACAATAATAATTGCAGATAGTTTTAAAAGGGACTGTAAAAAAGTCCCTTTTATTTTAAATATTTTCATTCAAACTATTGCATTATGTAAAATAGTATGATATATATAATTTATTATTTCATTTTTTAATTCTTACTATAATTCTATAGTAAATTTTCCAAAAATATTGATATTGTAGTTAAAAATTGCTATAATTAGGAGGTGATAAATGTTGCCTATTATTTCGCAATTTTATGGAATTATTATTATTGTCAATTATTCTTCCAAATATTTCTTTAAGAATTTTCCTGTATAACTTCTATCATTTTTAGTTATTTGTTCAGGAGTTCCAACTGCTACTACTTCTCCTCCCTTGTTTCCGCCTTCTGGTCCTAAGTCTATAATGTAATCACAAGTTTTTATTAAATCTAAATTATGTTCAATTACTATTATGCTATTTCCTGTATCTACTAAACGTTGTAAAATATCAACTAATCTATGAACATCTGCAATATGAAGCCCTGTAGTTGGTTCATCTAAAATATATAATGTCTTTCCAGTAGGCTTTTTAGAAAGCTCTGTAGCTAATTTAACACGTTGTGCTTCTCCACCAGACAATGTTGTAGATGGTTGTCCAAGCTTAATGTATCCAAGTCCTACATCATACAAAGTTTGTATTTTATTTTTTATTTTAGGTAGGTTTTTAAAGAACTCTAATGCTTCTTCTACTGTCATATCTAATACATCTGAAATTGTCTTTCCTTTATATTTTACCTCTAACGTTTCCTTGTTATAACGTTTTCCTTTACATACTTCACAAGGTACATAAATATCTGATAAAAAGTGCATTTCTATTTTTAAAACTCCATCACCATTGCAAGCTTCACATCTTCCACCTGCCACATTAAAGCTAAATCTGCCTTTATCATATCCTCTCATTTTTGCTTCGTTTGTACCTGCAAATAAATCTCTAATATGGTCAAATACTCCTGTATATGTTGCTGGATTAGAACGTGGTGTTCTACCAATTGGTGATTGGTCAATGTTTATAATTTTATCTATATTCTCAAGTCCTTTTACTTCTTTGCATTTTCCTGG
This sequence comes from uncultured Clostridium sp., assembly GCA_900553865.1. Lineage (GTDB taxonomy): Bacteria > Bacillota > Clostridia > TANB77 > CAG-508 > UMGS1663. The sequence goes on along the minus strand of USFC01000069.1, from coordinate 2,460 downwards.
TTTAATATTTGAGCCATTTAATTCCTTTGCAATAGTTTTGTATAATATTTCATTTACTAATGTACTCTTTCCAGAACCTGAAACACCTGTTACACATATAAATTCACCAAGTGGAAATTTAACATTTACATTTTTTAAGTTATTTTCTACTGCTCCTTTTACTTCTATTGCTCTTCCATTTGATTTTCTTCTCTTTTTAGGAACATGTATTTGTTTTCTTTTACTTAAATAATCTCCTGTAATAGAACCTTCCACTTTTTTAATTTCTTCTGCTGTTCCTTGTGCTAAAACTCTACCTCCATGAACACCTGCACCTGGTCCTATATCTATTATTTGATCTGCTGCGTACATAGTGTCTTCATCATGTTCTACAACTATAACACTATTTCCTAAATCACGTAATTTTTTAAGAGTTGCTATTAGTCTATCATTATCTCTTTGATGAAGTCCTATACTTGGCTCATCTAATATATAAAGCACACCAGTTAAGCCTGAACCAATTTGAGTTGCTAAACGAATACGTTGTGCTTCTCCACCAGATAGCGTACCTGCACTTCTTGATAAAGTTAAATAGTCCAAACCAACATCTATTAAAAATTGAAGTCTTGTATTTAGTTCCTTAATTATTTGCTGTGCTATCATTTCTTCCTTTTTGCTTAATTCTAAAGAATTTATATAATCCTTAATTCCTGTAATTTGCATATCTGTTAGTTCTTGTATATTTTTACTGCCTACTTTTACTGCCAAGCTGTTTTTATTAAGTCTTGAACCATGACATTCTGGGCAATCACTATCACTCATATACATTTCGTAAAAATCACGCATTCCTTGTGATTTTGTTTCATTATGTCTTCTTTCTAATGTTGGTATTACTCCTTCAAATGGAGCTTTAAATTTTCTAACTCCAGCTGGTGATGAATATTCAAAATCTATTTCTTCTGTTCCTGTTCCATATAAAATTTTATCTAAAAATTCTTTTGGTAGTTTTTTTATAGGAACATCTTTTATTTTTACACCATAGTGTTTTCCGATACTTTCAAAATACATTTTTGCCATAGTATCGCCTTTTTTCATAGTACTTGCACCAAATGCTTTTACTCCATCATATAAAGTTTTATTTCTGTCAGGTATAATTAAGTCTTCATCCATTTTCATTAAAAAGCCTAAACCTGTACAGCTTGGGCATGCACCAAATGGGTTATTAAACGAAAACATTCTTGGTGATAACTCATCAAAACTAATATTGCAATCTGGACAAGCATAATTACCACTATATAATTTTTCTTGTTTATTTGTTGCATCTTCTATTAGGACTAAATTATTGGCATTTTTTAATGCAATTTCAACGCTTTCTGTAAGTCTACTTCTAATATCTTCTTTTATAACTAATCTATCTATAATTAATTCTATATTATGTTTTTTCTTTCTGTCTAAATCTAAATCATCTGAAAGTTCTACTGTATTTCCGTCCACTCTAGCGCGAACAAAACCTTCTTTTTGGTAACCTTCTAATTGTTTTACGAACTCACCTTTTCTACCTCTAACTATTGGAGATAATACTTGTATTTTTGTGCCCTCTGGCATTTCTAAAATAGAATCTACTATTTGATCTACTGTTTGTTTTTCTATTTTCTTACCACACTTTGGACAATATGGTATACCTATTCTTGCATATAATAAACGAAGATAATCATATATTTCAGTAACTGTTCCTACTGTTGAGCGTGGATTTTTTGAAGTTGTTTTTTGATCTATTGAAATTGCTGGTGAAAGTCCATCTATAGATTCCACATCTGGTTTTTCCATCATTCCTAAAAATTGCCTTGCATATGAAGAAAGACTTTCTACATATCTTCTTTGACCTTCTGCATATAAAGTGTCAAATGCTAAAGATGACTTTCCTGAACCTGAAAGACCTGTTATAACAACTAATTTATCTCTTGGTATTTCCAAATTTATATTTTTTAAATTATGTACTTTTGCACCTTTTATAATTATTTTATCGTTCATATTTGCCCCCTGTGCATCATTATACTATAATTTATTTTAAAAAACAATAGTTTGGTATAAAATAATATTTTTATCTTTTATATATATTAATCATACCTCTTTTGTTCTTGCTCTTCCCGGCATTCCTACAACTGTTACATTGCTTTCTACATTTTTTAGTATTACTGCATTTGCTCCTATTTTTACATTATTACCTATTTTTATTGGTCCGAAGTACTTTTGCTCCACAGCCTATCATTACATTATTTCCTATATCAGGATGTCTTTTATATTTGTCCTTTCCAGTTCCTCCTAAAGTAGCATTGTGATAAATTGTACAATCATTGCCTATCGTTGCGGTTTCTCCTATTACAATTCCCATTCCATGGTCTATAAATAGCCTTCTACCAATTTGGGCTCCTGGATGGATTTCTATTCCTGTAAAAAATCTACCTATTTGTGAAACCAATC
>USFC01000068.1 GCA_900553865.1 uncultured Clostridium sp. | reverse complement strand
CCTTCTGTTTTATTTTTCCTCTTTCATATTATCACACTTGCATTTTCTTTGCAAGTGAAATTAGGTGCATAATTATTATATTTTTTAATATAAAATACCTTGCAAAGGAGAAGGCTAATAAATAATTCATTTTTTTAGCTAAGTTTATGTTTATGGAAAGGAATGTGATAAAAAATGAACAGATTAAAAATACCAGAAAATCATAGTGGAATTAGCAAAACGCTTAGGTTACCTGAAAACATAGTAGACAATATTCAAAGTCTTGCTAACCTTAAAAATTTATCTTTCAACAGAGTAGTAATATCTTTATTAGAATTTAGTTTAAATAATTTAGATGAAGAAGATAAAGAAGAAATTGAAAAAGTACAAAAGGAATTAATTTTATATAGGTAGACTGTTTAAGTCTATCTTTCTTTATTTCTATAGAAGGTTTTATAAAATACCTAAAATATTAAGCATGCCTCTTTTTTCTGATTTGTAACACTTTTTTATTTTTCGAATAATATATACCATACAAAAGAACAAAAGACTTAAGCAAATTTTTATATAGGAGGTACTTATAATGAGAAATTGTTGTAACAGTGAAATACTTTGGTTTATCATCCTATTTTTACTACTTTTCTGTGGCTGTGGAAACAACAACTGCGGTTGTGGCAATGGATGTTGCTAGTTTCTCTTAAGTAATGTCAAAGTTCAGAACTTTTACTTTGAAAGGAGGGAAATGTTATGCCAGAAAATAGAGGTTGTGGATGTGGTTTCGGTAACGGCTGTGACTGCATTTGGATTATAATCATATTAATACTAATATTCTGCTGTTGTGGAAACAATAACTGTGGCGGATGTGGCTGCTGCTAGATTTTAATTTTTCAAACATATAAAGGTAAAGCGGTAGAAATGGGTCTACCGCTCTTTTTTATATTTTAGGGAAGTTTGTCAAACTTTCCTTTCTTTTAATTTCTTCCTGCAGTATAACCTGTAGAATATGCAATTTGTAAATTGAAGCCACCTGTATACGCATCTACATCAATTATTTCTCCTGCAAAATATAAGCCTTCAACCATTTTAGACTCCATAGTTTTTGGATTTATCTCTTTTATGCTAATTCCTCCTGCTGTAACTATTGCCTCTTCTATTGGTCTAAATCCTTTTATTTCTAAGGTAAATTCTTTTAAGTTTTTTAACAATTTTAATCTTTCTTCTTTTGTAACTGAATTTATTTTCTTTTCTCCGTTTAGCTTTGCAAGTTCTAATACTGGGAATATCATTTTGGCAGGTAACAAATCTTGAAGTCCATTTTGCAAAGTTCTATTTTTATATTTTTCAAAATCTCTTTTTATTCTGCCATCTAACTTTGCTTCGTCTAAAGCTGGTTTTAAATCTATTTTTAATAAAATATTATTTTGCCTAAATTTTTCTTCCACATTTTTATATCTTAGCAAATGTGCTGATGAACTAAGTATTGTAGGCCCTGACACTCCAAAATGTGTAAATAACATTTCTCCAAAATCTTCATATATGGTTTTATTGTTCTCTTTATCTATTAGTGATATTCCTACATTTCTTAGGCTTAAGCCTTGCATTTGCTTACATAACTTCAGTGATTTTTCTGAAACTGTTAGTGGAACAAGTGAAGGTCTTATTTTTTCTATACTATGTCCTAATTTCTTTGCCATTTCGTAGCCTTCCCCTGTTGAGCCTGTTGCTGGGTAGCTTTTTCCGCCTGTTGCTAAAATAACTTTGTCTGCCTTTATTTTTTCTCCATTTTCTAGCATAACTCCTGTTACTTTTTTAGCACCATTTTCTTCTTCTACTAAGATTTCTTTTACCCTTGCATTTGTTTTTATTTCAACTTTCAAACTATTTAACTTTCTTATAAGAGCATTTAATACATCTTGTGAATGGTCAGATACAGGAAATATTCTGTTTCCTCTTTCTTCTTTTACTTCCACATGCTGCTCTTTCAACAAATTTATTATGTCCTCATTTGTATAATTTTGAAAACAGCTATATAAAAATCTCCCATTTCCCGGAATATTTGAAATGAACTCTTCTATTTGAATAGAAGATGTAATATTACACCTTCCCTTTCCTGTTATTAATAATTTTCTTCCCAAACTATTCATTTTTTCAAGTATTGTTACATCATTTCCATTTTCTGCACTGCTAATTGCTGCTAATATTCCTGCTGGTCCTCCACCAATAACAATTACTTTCATTTTTTCTCCTCCTTAAGTCATCTACAAACTAGATTTAAAAGAATTAAATTTTTAGGTTTGTTCTTATTTTTAATTATTTTTTTCAGGTCCGTCCCCTGTGTTCCGAAATCGGAACGAAAAGGTCCGTCCCTATTGTTCTTTTTACTAAATTATAAACGTATTCTTGGCCTATTCTTCCTACTGATTTATCATATTCTTCGCCTAATAGTAGGTTATCTGATAATACACGAATTCCTATTGTGGGAATATTGAATTTTATGCCCATTTGATATGCTCCTATTGTTTCCATGTCCTCGCATAATATATTATACTTTTCTGAAAGCCATAGCATTCTATCTTTTTCGGCATTCCATACATCTCCGCTTCCCATTGTTCCTACTTTATAAGAAAAATGTTTTTCTTCCGCTTCTTCTTTAGCCAATTTTACTAACTCCTCATTTGCTTTTAGTACCACTAATTCATCTATTCCTTCTTTAAAAGTTTTTAACTCCCACTCTAATGAATTGCTTCCTTTTCCTTCTTCTTTATATGGTGTTTGAAAGGAATTTATATTGATGCAATTTTCGCCTATTACTAAATTTCCTTTATGAACATCTTTTGTAATTCCTCCTGCAACTCCTTGATTTATTATAAGGCAAGGTGAAAAATTTATTATTCCAACTACTGTTGCCGCTGTAACGTTCATCAACCCTACTTGTGTTTTAGATAAAATTATTGGATATTCATCTATTTTTCCTTTATAGAAAATATAATCATATAATTTTATTTTTTCTACTTCTTCCATTTTTTCTTTAATAAGTGCTATTTCATCTTCCATTGCACCTTGTATTAATATTGGTTTTTGTTCCATCTTTTAGCTACTTTCTCCTTTTATATTTGTACATTATTCCATTATATTTTGAATTGCTTTTAATACCCCTAATTTTCCGTACTCATATGTAAGACCACCTTGCATAAATGCAATATAAGGCTCACGTATTGGCCCATCACATGAAAGCTCTATTGAAGAACCTTGCGTAAATGCTCCTGCTGCCATAATAACTTGGTCTGTATACCCTGGCATATCCCATGGCATAGGAATTGAATTTGAATCTACTGGTGCTCCCATTTGAATTCCTTGACAATATTTTATTAGTTTTTCTTTATCTTTAAAAATGATATTTTGAACTATATCTGCTCTTTTACTCTCTGCTTTTGGTTCTACTTCATATCCTAACTTTTCTAACATTTTACTTGCAAATACTGCAGTTTTCAAGCTTGCTGCTACAACTGATGGTGCTAAGAATAGTCCCTGTAAAATTGACTTGTTTATTCCTAATGTTGGTCCCACTTCTTTTCCTTCCCCCGGTGCAGTTAATCTTTGTGCAACTAAATCTATTAAATCTCTTCTGCCTACAACATATGCTCCATTTGGTGCTATTCCTCCACCTAAATTTTTTATAAGTGAACCTACCGCAATATCTGCCCCTACTTCTATTGGTTCTTTAGTAGTTACAAATTCACAATAACAATTATCTATCATTATTATTACATTTTTGTCTATTTCTTTAATTAATTTTATAACTTTTTCTAATTTTTCTATTGTAATACTTTTTCTTGTAGAATATCCTTTAGAACGTTGAATTTCTATTAGTTTTACATTTCCTTGTTTCAATCTTTGTTCTATTTTTTCGTAGTCAAAATCATCATTTACTAAATCTATTTGTTCATATTTTACATTATAAGATTTAAGTGATGCTGGGTTATCTACAATACCAATAACTTCGTCTAAGGTATCATATGGTTTTCCAGTAATACTTAGCATTACATCATTTGGTCTTAATAGACCAAATAAAGTTACAGTTAGAGCATGTGTTCCTGAAATAAATTGGCTTCTTACTAAACTGTCTTCTGCCTTAAATATGTTTGCAAATACCTTTTCTATGGTATCTCTTCCAATATCTCCATACCCATAGCCTGTTGTGCTTCCAAAGTGCATTTCTGAAATTTGATTTTCTTGAAATGCCTTTAACACTTTTAAACTGTTTTTACTGCAAGTTTTATCTATTTGACTAAAAACTTCCTTTACTTGTTCTTCTACTTTTTCAGATAATTCTTCTATTTTTCTACTTATTCCAAACTCTTCGTACATCTACTTTCTCTCCTTTTTTATTACTTTTACATTATAGCATTTTTACATTTAACATTCAATAAAAAGTTGATTTTATATTAATTTTGTGTTAATATAAATTTAGTTGTAAAGGATGGTGTTTATTTTGGATACAAGCGCTAAAAAAGAAATTAAAATAGTTTCTGGAAATGGAAAAAATTTAAAAATTTCTCCTGTTTCTGACTATATTGATATTGAAAAACCAAATAAAGAAAAGGAAAAGAAATCTATTATAATTCCAACAGAAAAAAAATAAAATTGCTATTTAGCTTTAGCAATTTTATTTTTTATTTTCAAATTTTAATTACATAGCTTCTTTACTTTCTTCGTTTTCATTTACTGTTTCTGTATTTTCTGCTTGGTCTATTACTTCTAAGCTTGCTACTGAAACTTCATAAGCTATTCTTATTTCTGAAGTGCCATCTTCATATTTTTTCTCATATTGTCTTGATTGAACTCTTCCCACAACTCTTACTTCTGTACCAACTGGCATATTTTCACAAAATCTTGCATTTCTTCCCCAAGCTATACAAGGAATATAGTCTGATTTGTTATATGCTCTGTTTACTGCAAGTAATACATCTGCAATTTCTCTTCCAAAAGGTGTTTTTCTGTAGACTGGCTTTTTGCAAATAAAACCATCTAATACAACTTCGTTTGATGAGTTTTCTTTGCTAGGTTTAAATTCTTCTTCATCTTCTTTTGCAAATGTTACTTCTTTTGCAAATACAGTAAGAACTAACCTATTTTTTTCGTTTTGGTAACTATTGTATGAACGGAATTGTCCTTCTATAACTATATTTTTTCCAATTTCTAAATCTTGCTCTACTAATAATCTTTCTGAAATTGTAATTGGAATAATATCTGCATTTCCACTTAAACGTGGCACACTTAAGTCAAATATATAAAATTTCTCTCCATAAATTTCGTGACTAAATCTTTTCTCACTTGTTACCTTTCCAACTAGAGTTAATTGGTTATTTTCTGAATAATTTGTATTCAATTTCTTTTCCTCCCCTTATTTGTTTATCTCATTAGCATTTTATTCTTTTGGTATAATTTTTAGAATATTTTTTACAAATTCTATTATACTACCATTTTTTGGTTTTGTCTACATAAAAAGTTAAATTTCTTGTATTATTTTTTTAACATTTTATTGCTAGCCCCTCATTTTGTATATTTTTTACTGCTTTTTGCTTTTTATTTATAAATATTATTTTCCAAAAAATGTTTTTTATACATCATTTTTTAATCTTTGTGTTCCATTAACATCTATATACGCATTTTCTTTATATATTAATTCTGAAACTGTAACAATTTTATAGCCTTTTTTCTCTATGTTTGTTAATAGCATATCTAAACTATCTGATGTATGCTTTGTTCCATTATGGCTTAAAATTATACTTCCTGACATCAATTTATTTTCTAGCCTTTTCCACATTTCTTCTCCTGTTAGTCCAGAATAATCTAATGTATCTAAATTCCATTGTATTGCTTCATGCCCTTGTGATCTTGCCGCTTTTATTACTGTGTCATTATATTCTCCATATGGTCCTCTATATAAAGTTGTCTTTTTTCCTGTAATCTTTTCTATTTTTTCACTGCATTTTTGTATTTGCTCTATATTTTTTTCTAAATTTAAATTATTTACATGTGGATGTGTGTCTGAATGGTTTCCTATTTCATGTCCTGCTTCTGATATTTTCTTCACAGCTTCTTGATGTTTATCTACAAAATCTCCTACCACAAAAAATGTTATATGAACCTTATGCTTTTCTAATGTTTCCAATATTGAATCTACATCATCCGCTCCCCAGGCACAATTCATTGTAAATGCTATCTTTTTTTCATCTGTTTGCACCTTGTATATTGGTAATTCTTTTGTAGATGCTGCTGTTTCTATTGTTTTTTGCCCTGTTAGCATAAATGCCATTCCAAATAGTACTATAACAGTCCCTAATGATATAATGTATGAATTTATTTTTGATTTATTAAATACTATAAACATACTAAACCTCCTAACCTAAACTATTTCATTTTTATGCTTATTTTATAAATTTTATGCCATGCTATTTTTTTCGCCAAAATTAGACACGTATTTTCATTTTTCTACATAATATATACTAAACTATATAGTTTAATATTTAGAAAAAGAGGTATTTATTATGGACTATGACAAAAATGTATGTCCTGTTGTGGACGTAGATGGAGTTATGGCAGTTGGTAAACAATTCGATATTGATATTCGTCTTCCAGAAGATAATAGAAGCGTTATTTATGGAGTTATTAAAGACTGTTACGGTGACCCTGTATGTGATGCAGTTGTTAAATTAATTGAAGTTGTTTGCGAATGTGGAAAAGAAGAAAGAAGACCTGTTTCTCATACTTTTACAGATAAAGAAGGAGAATTCGTATTTGGACCTTTATGTGCTAACAAATTTTATGAAATTCAAATATGGGTAGATCATGTTAAACACTGCAAAGTTTGTACAGAAGTTAAACACGAAGGAAAATGTTTAAAAGGTGTTAAATTAGATTGCAAACATGACTACAAATGTGAAAAAAAAGATTGCTTAAGAGCTGACACTGCTTCTAACTGTGAAGCTAATAACTGCTGTGAAAAACCTAATTGCTAACTATAATTTGGGGAATCTTTGTTAGATTCCCCACTTATTTATAATATTCCCATTTTTCTTGCAAACTGTTTTCCCTTTTTTATCATCTGTTTTTTGTTTTTTCCTGTCATTTCTTTATAAACCATCATTGCTCCAGCAGAAACCATTCCACCAATTATCATTCCTTTTACAAATTTCATATTCATCTATTACCTCCTTTTAAATTTTTCTATTATTATGCTTTATTTTTCTTCTTTTTATACTCCATAAAAAGTCTATATATTTCATAAATCGCTATAATTAGTATAAATACAGCAAAAAATTTTTTTAAAATAGCTGAATTTATAGCACTTGATATTGTTGCTCCTATAATTGCTCCTAACACACCAAAACTGCTGACAGTTAATGCCAATTTTAAATTTACATTTTTATATTTTAAGTTAGTGTAAATTGCTGCAATTGATGTAGGAATGAAAAAAATTAAGTTTGTAGCTTGTGCCACATGTTGGTCTTGTCCTAAAAAGGCTGAAAGTAAAAGAATTAGTATAGTTCCTCCTCCCATCCCAAGTCCTGTTATTATTCCTGCAATTAATCCAAATAAAATTACTATCATCTGCTTTTTATATTCAAAATTTTTGAATATCCTTATATATAATATTTAGGTTTTCTAAAGTTTTACCTATAAACTACATTACTTTTATTGCAATATCATTTTTATTGAAACATAAAGTAAAAATATAGCAAACAAAATTCTGACGTAAGTAGTAGGAATTTTTCTTAATAGCCTAGCTCCTATTATTCCACCTATAACGCCTCCAATTGCACTATATATTCCAATTCGCCAATTTATATAATTTTCTTTATAATAAAAAATACTACTTGCAATAACCATAGGTAAAATGCAAAAAATTGCTGTTCCTCTTGCCTTTCTATCTTCCATTTTTAATAGATATATGAAGGCCGGCACTAATATTAAGCCACCACCAGAGGCAAAAAGTCCACTTATAATTCCTGCACAAAAACCAATTAATGGTTTCTTCATTTCTTTCATTGTTTTTTCCTTTTTATTTTTAGTATGCAATTTTTCTTTAAATTTATTCAGGACATTTGGGGACGGGTCAATTTTGTCCTTTACATAAAGTATTAATTTGAATAAAAAAATAAAAACATATTAATT
>USFC01000067.1 GCA_900553865.1 uncultured Clostridium sp. | reverse complement strand
TTTTAGCTAACAAATAGCTTTTTTGCCTTCTTAGAAATATTATTTACAATAAATTTTGTTATATTCAAAAAGCAAAAAAAAAGACTTAGTTTTTATATTTAAAATATAAATCTAAGTTCTTTTTTATTTATTATATATATTAAACTAATTGTAAAATTACAACTTCTGCTGCATCTCCTCTACGTGGTCCAGCTTTGATGATACGTGTATATCCACCAACTCTACCTTCGTATTTTGTAGCTATTTCTCCAAATAATTTTGCTGGTAAATCTACATTATTTCCGTTTTCATCTTTGACTTTGTTTAACATTCTCATCATTTTTCTTCTTGCATTTAATCTTGATGGCATGTCTTTTTGTCTTTTTTCTATTTTTTCTTCTTTTACAACTCTTAAATATTCTTTACCATTTTTGCTTTTTACAAGTTCTGTTTCTTTATTTCCTTTGCTATCTAATTTTGCTTTTACAACTTTTACGTCTACCATTTCAAAATTATCTTTTTCTTTAACTGCTAAGGAAATTATGCTATCAGCCATTGATTTTAATTCTTTGGCTCTTGCTTCTGTGGTTTCAATTTTTCCATGTAAGATTAAGTCTGTTAATCCTGTTTTTAACATTGCTACACGAATATCAGTTGTTCTACCTAATTTTCTATTTGTTGCCACTGTATTTTTCCTCCTCTTTCTTGAATTTTATATTATTATTCCTCTTCTTGAGCAAAATCTAAACCTAATGAATGTAATTTATAAGTTACTTCATCTAATGATTTTTTACCTAAGTTTCTTACTTTCATCATTTCAGCTTCTGTCATATTTGTAATGTCTTCTACTGTTGAAATACCAGCTCTTTTTAGACAATTAAATGATCTTACAGATAGTTCTAAATCTTCAATTGACATTTCTAAAACTTTTTCTTTCTTATCTTCTTCTTTTTCTATCATAACTTGAGTATTTTTAGTTGCTTCTGATAAGTCTATAAATAGCTCTAAATGGCTTGTCATTACTTTAGCTGCTAAGCTTAATGCTTCATATGGAGCTAAGCTTCCGTCTGTCCATAATTCAATTGTTAATTTATCAAAATCTATGTTTTGACCAACTCTTGTGTTTTCTACTGCATAATTTACTTTCTTAACTGGTGTAAATATAGAGTCTATTGGTAATACTCCTAAAGGTTGATTGTCTTTTTTATTTTTTTCTGCTGAGTTGTAACCTCTTCCCATTGCAACAGTCATTTCCATTTGAAGATGTGCTCCTTCTGATAAAGTAGCAATATGTAAGTCTGGATTTAATACTTCTACACCTTCATCTGTAATTATGTCGCCAGCTGTTACTTCTCCTTCACCTTTTACGTCTATACGAATTGTTCTTTCTTCATTTGCATGAAGTTTTAGTCTTACCATTTTTAAGTTTACTATAATTTCTGGTACATCTTCTACAACATTTGCTATTGTAGAAAACTCATGTACTACACCTTCTATTTTTACACTTGTTATTGCAGCGCCTGGTAATGAAGAAAGTAGGATTCTTCTTAATGAGTTCCCTATTGTTACTCCATAACCACGCTCTAATGGTTCACAAACAAATTTTGCATAGTTTGTTTCATTATCTATTTCTAAGCATTTAATATTTGGCCTTTCAAATTCTATCATTTTTACCTCCTATTTACATAGAAAATTCTAATTTTCTAACTTCTAGTTATTATTTAGAGTAAAGCTCTACTATTAAATGTTCTTCTACTGGTAGGTCAACATCAGCTCTAGCTGCTAATCTTACTACTTTACCACTTAATTTTTCAACATCCTTTTCTAACCATTCTGGAACAGGTCTTGCTGCATTTTCTTCTACATTTAATTTTATTGCTCCATTATCTTTTCTGTTTTCTCTAACAGAAATAACATCTCCTGCTTTTACTAAGTAAGATGGAATATCTACTTTATGTCCATTTACTTCAAAAGTTCCGTGTGTTACTAACATTCTAGCTTGAGCTCTTGAGCTTCCATAACCTAATCTATATACTACGTTATCTAATCTGCTCTCTAATAATTGTAGTAAAACTTCACCTGTTTTACCTTTTGTTTTAGAAGCCATATCAAAATATCTTCTAAATTGTTTTTCACTAACTCCATAGAATGCTTTTGTTTTTTGTTTTTCTCTTAATTGAGTACCATATTCAGAAAGTTTTTTCTTTTTTTGTCCATTTTGTCCAGGAGCATAATTTCTTCTTGAAATACTGCATTTATCTGTATAACATCTTGAACCTTTTAAGAATAACTTTTGTCCTTCTCTACGGCAAATACGGCATTGTTCGTCTTTATATCTTGCCATTTCTATATTTCCTCCTTAATTATTTTTATACTCTTCTTCTTTTTGGTGGTCTACAACCATTGTGTGGAATTGGTGTAACATCTTTAATGCTACTAATTTCTAATCCAGCTGCTTGTAATGAACGGATTGCTGCTTCACGTCCTGAACCAGGTCCTTTTACAAATACTTCAACTGATTTTAAACCATGTTCCATTGCTGCTTTAGCAGCTGTTTCTGCAGCTTCTCCTGCTGCAAATGGTGTACTTTTTCTTGAACCTTTGAATCCTAATTCTCCGGCACTTGCCCAAGAAATTGCATTTCCTTGAACATCAGTAATTGTAACTATTGTATTGTTAAAGCTAGAATGAATATGAGCCATACCTTTTTCAATATTTTTTCTATCTCTTCTTCTAGTTGTTGTTCTTTTTGTTACAGGCTTTGCCATTTGTTTTACCTCCTTAATTATATGTCAGTGGACTCTGTGCTACTTATTTTGTTTTTCTTTACTTAATTCTTGTAAATTAATACTAAAAACTAGCTACAGTGTTCTCCTCGTTTTATTTTTTGCTTTTACTTACTAATTTTCTTGGTCCTTTTCTTGTACGAGCATTAGTTTTTGTTCTTTGTCCTCTTACAGGAAGACCTCTTCTATGTCTTAATCCTCTGTAGCAACCGATTTCTGTAAGTCTTTTAATATTTAAAGCAACTTCTCTTCTTAAGTCACCTTCAACTGTAATACCTTCCATTGCTTTTCTTATTGCTTGTTCTTGCTCTGCTGTTAAATCTTTAACTCTTGTATCTGGATTTACACCAGCTTCTTTTAATATTTTTTGAGAAGTTGCTAGTCCAATTCCATATATATATGTTAGTCCAACTTCTACTCTTTTTTCTCTAGGTAAATCTACTCCTGCTATACGAGCCATACTTTTTTAGCACCTCCATGTTTTATTTTAAATATTAATAATATTTTTTGTCTACCTCAGAAGTATAAAGGTGAAATGCATTGGAAAGGTCCAATCTTTATTCTTCTTATAGACATGTATAAAAACATAAATTGGATTTCATAGATTATAAATTAATCTACAGCCGCCTCTAATTTATGTTAGTATCAATTTTTTTGGTATATAATTAACCTTGTCTTTGTTTGTGTTTTGGATTTTCACAAATTACCCTAATAACACCTTTTCTTTTAATAATTTTGCATTTTTCGCAAATTTTCTTTACTGATGGTCTTACTTTCATTCTTAACCACACCTCCTGCAATTTTGATAATCTTTATAACCTTTTTAAATTATGTAATACAAAATATAATGATGCGTAATGGTCAGATGTATAAGATATCAGGCTAAATGAGATTTATACACCTCACCAAAGCGCCTCATTTATTTATAATTTGCAATTCACAATTTTTTAAACTTTTTTATTTTGCTCTCCATGTAATACGTCCTCTGGTTAAATCATATGGTGAAAGTTCTACTTTTACTTTATCACCTGGTAAAATTTTAATGTAATTCATTCTTAATTTTCCAGAAATGTGAGCTAGTATTTGATGTCCATTTTCTAATTCTACCTTAAAGTTTGTGTTTGGTAGTGTTTCTACTACTGTACCCTCTACTTCAATAACATCCTCTTTTGCCATTTTATCCTCCTACTTTGAGGTTAGAGCTTTGAGGTTGGACTCTTAGACCAACTTCTATTTCTAACATCTGACTTCTATTTTATATTTAATGCTTAAATTATATGCATACTAATACATAATAGCTAATATAGTATATTATAGAATTATGCTTTTGTCAAGATTTCTGGCTCATTTTCTGTAATTAAAATTGTATTTTCGTAGTGTGCTGCCCTCTCTCCGTCTTCTGTAATTATTGTCCATCCATCTTCTAATTCCAAGATTTCATCTGAACCTGCCATTACCATTGGTTCAATAGCAAGTGTCATTCCTGGTTCTAGCCTTATTCCTCTTCCTTGTTTTCCATAGTTTGGTATTCCTGGGTCTTCATGCATTTGTCTACCTATTCCATGACCTTGAAATTCTTTTACAACATTGAATCCGTTTTTTTCTACGAATTCTCCAATCGCATGTGATACATCTCCTATACGATTGCCTTTTTTAGCATATTTTATTCCTTCAAAGAAGGCTTGTTTTGTTACTTCCATTAATTTTTGTGAAGCTTTATCTATTTTTCCTACTGCATATGTTCTTGCACAATCTCCATTAAATCCGTCTTTATAGGCTACTAAGTCTATACTAATTATATCTCCTTCTTTCAGTATAACTTTTTTTGATGGTATTCCATGTATTACTTCATCATTTATAGAGGCACATATTGAACCTGGAAAATCTGGAACTCCTTTTTCTCCACTTGGATAGCCTTTTTCTGCTGGAATTGCACCATTTTTTCTCATTTCATTTTCTGCAATTTTATCTAATTCCCATGTAGATACTCCAGGTTTTATTGCTGCTTCTACTGCTTTTTGTGCTAAGGCTGCTACTCTGCATGCTTCTTTCATTTTCTCGATTTCTTGTTTTGATTTTATTGTTACCATTTTTTTCCCTCTTTTCTCTTACCCACTAATTTTTATTATAGCACAAAAGCTAGAAAAAATAAACATTTTTTCTAGCTTTTTCTTATATATTTTATACTTTTTTATATTTTCGCAGTATTTTTATTTTAGCTTTTGCTAAAGAATTCTATTTTGTTAAATATTCTTTTACTTCTTTTGCTACATCTTCTGAAGTCTTTCCAGAGTGTATATTTAATTTTACTGTATATAATAAATCTTGTGCTTTGTAGTATTCTACTAATTCTGCTGAGGTTTTATAATAATTTTCAAGTCTTTTTTGTACTGTTTCTATTGTATCATCTTGTCTTTGAATTAATTTACTTCCACATACATCACATATTCCTTCTTGCTTTGGCTTTTTAAATTCTAAGTTATATACTTCTCTACAGTCTACATTTGAACATACTCTTCTAGTTATTATTCTCTCTATAATGTCTTCGTCTGTTAAATTAAGTTCTACTGCTATATCTATTTTGCAACCTCTTTCTTTAAAGAACTTGTCTAATTCCTTTGCTTGCGCTACTGTTCTTGGAAATCCGTCTAGTATCATTCCGTCTTTGCAGTCTACTTCTTGCAATCTTTTTTCTACTAATTTTATTGCTAATTCATCTGGAACCAAATTTCCTTGAGATACATAATTTTCAATTTCTTTTCCTATCTCTCCTGCTTTTTTTATATAGCTTCTAAATAATTCTCCGCTAGATATATGAACTACTCCCAAATTTTCTGATAACATTTTCCCTACTGTTCCTTTTCCTGAACCCGGTTTTCCTAACATTACTATATTCATAAATTCATCTCCTTTTTGCATTTTTTTTTATTCTTCATATTATATTATACTTGTCTTTTTTTAATAAGTATACACTTTTTTAGTAAAAAAATTCCCATAAAAATAGATGCTTAAAGCATCCATTTTTATAATTTTTTGTAATTGGAAAAGAATTGTTAAATTGCAATCCTTTTTTCAATTTATTATTCTAAGAATCCTTTGTAATGTCTCATTACAAGTTGTGATTCTAATTGTTGTACAGTTTCTAGTGCAACTCCAACTACGATTAATATTGATGTACCACCAAAGGCAATATTTAAAGATGTAAATCTTAGAAGCATTGGTATAATAGCAATTACTGCTAAGAATAAACCGCCAAATAATGTTAATTTTGAAATTATTGATGCTAAATAATCTGTTGTTGGTTTTCCTGCTCTTATTCCTGGTATAAATCCACCATTTTTCTTTATATTATTTGATACTTCTGCTGGATTAAATGTTGCATAAGTATAGAAATATGTGAATCCTACTATTAATAGTAAATACACCATTGCATTTGCTATTGAATATCCAATTGCTACGCTTGATGTTGATGTTGCAATTGAGAAATTATATATTACATTCCAGAAACCTGCTTGTTCTTGAATGTTTGGATTAAACATTTGTATTATCATTGC
Organism: uncultured Clostridium sp.; assembly: GCA_900553865.1. Lineage (GTDB taxonomy): Bacteria > Bacillota > Clostridia > TANB77 > CAG-508 > UMGS1663. Next base: position 1,953 of record USFC01000067.1, on the reverse strand, counting down.
TGGGAATGTCATAAATGATGAAGCAAAAATTACTGGCATTACACCTGCCATAGCAAGTTTTAATGGTATATTTGTATTTTGTGCTCCTACCATTTTTCTTCCTACAACTCTTTTTGAATATTGTACTGGTACTCTACGTTCTGCTTGTTGTACAAATACAACTCCTGCTACTAATATTATAGCTCCTATTATAATTGCTAATGCTATTAATAGACCTGTTGTAGAAAATGCTCCTACACCAAATATTAAATTCCAAATTGTTGTTATTGCGCTTGGTAGTCCTGCTACTATACCAACAAAGATAATTATTGAAATTCCATTTCCTATACCTTTGCTAGTAATTTGGTCTCCAAGCCACATAAGTAGTGCTGTTCCTGCCATTAATGATAGAACAACTGTAGCTCCTGTAATAAATGTTGTGTCAACAAATATTCCAGAAGAACGATATGATAAGTATATTCCTAATCCTTCAATTAATGCTAATACAACTGTTAATAATTTGGTATAACGATTAATTTTATTTCTTCCTTCTTCTCCACCTTCTTTTGTTAGTCTTTCTAGTGATGGTATAACCATTCCTAATAATTGAATAACAATTGAAGCTGTGATATACGGACTAATTGACATAGCAAAAATAGATAAACGAGAAAAAGCGCCTCCTGATATTAAATCTATAAGTGATGCTATTCCTTGGTTGTTCAATACTTCTGCTAATTGAAAACTGTCAACTCCTGGAACTGTTATATAACAGCCTAATCTAAATACTACTATTAAGATTAGGGTATATAACAATTTTTTTCTAACATCTGGAGTTTTTAGTGCATTTCTTATTGTTTTAAACAATTAGATCACCTCTGTCTTTCCACCTAAAGCTTCTATTTTTTCCTTAGCTCCTTTAGTGAATCTTACAGCTTTAACAGTTAATTTTTTATCTAATGTACCTGTAGCAATTACAACTATTCCGTCGTTTGCTTTTGATATTATACCGTCTGCGATTAAGCTTTCAGCAGTTACTTCTTCTTTGCTTGATTTATTAAGCATTGTTAAAGTTACTTCTGTATAATTTTTAGCATGAATATTTGTAAATCCTCTTTTTGGTAATCTTCTATATAATGGTGTTTGACCTCCTTCGAATCCACGTCTAACTCCTCCACCAGATCTTGCTTTTTGTCCTTTATGACCTCTTCCTGATGTTTTTCCTAAACCTGAACCTACTCCACGTCCAACTCTTTTTTTACTTTCTGTTTTTTGTGCTGGTTTTAATTCGTCTAATTTCATTATAGAATTACACCTCCTCTTTATTATAATATATCTTCTACTTTTTTACCTCTTTTTGCTGCAACTTGCTCTATTGTTTGCATTTTCTTTAATCCTTCGATTGTAGCATATACTACGTTTCTTGGGTTATTTGTTCCTAAAACTTTAGTACGGATATCTCTATATCCAGCAAGTTCCATAACTGGTCTTACGCTTCCTCCTGCTATGATTCCAGTACCTTCTGCTGCTGGTTTTAACATAACACTTGCGCTACCAAATTTTCCTATAAATTCGTGTGGTATTGTTGTTCCTACGATTGGAACTTCTATTAAGTTCTTTTTAGCTTCTTGTATAGCTTTTTTAATTGCATCTGGAACTTCTGCTGCTTTTCCATTTCCTACACCTACGTGTCCTGCTTCGTCACCAACAACTACAACAGCGCTGAAACGGAAAGTTCTACCACCTTTAACAACTTTTGCAACTCTATTTATTGCAACAACTTTTTCTTTTAATTCTGGTGTGTTCTCTTCGTGCACTTTACTTTCCCTCCTTTTTAAAATTCTAGTCCTGCTTCTCTTGCAGCTTCTGCTAATTCTTTTACAACTCCGTGATATATGTATCCACCTCTGTCGTAAACAACATTTTTTATATTCTTTTCCATTGCTCTTTTTGCAATTAATGTTCCTACTTCTTTAG
>USFC01000066.1 GCA_900553865.1 uncultured Clostridium sp. | reverse complement strand
GGATAATAGGGCGTGGTATGACTGGTACTTATTATTGTTGGGAGGTATCTGATATTGATAGGTTGAATAGATTAGTGATAGAAACAGGGTATTTAAATATTATATTAAAAGGTGGAATTTTTTTGTTGTTACCTTATGTTTTCTTTTGTATTAAATCCTTTTTTTTAGGGTATTTTAAATCGAAGAATATGTTAACAAAAGGTATGGGAGTATATTGTTTAGCTTATGTCTTTTTTTTATATCCTTCAGGAACACCAGAGTTCAATTTGAGTTGGGTTATTTTGTGGATCTCCATTTTATATTGTAATACATCTTCTATCAGATATATGTCTGATGAACAAATTAGGAATAAATATTTTTAAAATGAAAGTGTCTGTTATAACTATAAATTATAATAATATACAAGGTCTGAAAACTACCATTCAAAGTGTTATATCACAATCTTATAAAGATATGGAATATATAATAGTAGATGGTGGCTCTACGGATGGAAGTGTAGATCTTTTAGTGGAATATTCTGATAAAATATCAAAATGTATATGTGAACCTGATAATGGAGTTTATAATGCAATGAACAAGGGGGTTAGTATTGCTTCAGGTGAGTATTGCATTTTTATGAACTCTGGTGATAGCTTTTGGAATTCTGAAGTTTTAGAAAATATTTTTTCAAAACATATTGACGTTGACGTATTAGCAGGTAAAACATATTGTTTTAAGAATGGTAGATTTAGTTCCATGCAATCTGCACCCAAAAAAGTAACAATGAAATATTTGTATGCTAATTCTATAAATCATCAGGCGATGTTGATAAAAACAGCTTTGTTGCGAGAATATCCATATGACGAGACATTGAAAGTATACTCTGATTGGAAATTCTGTATTCAAACACTTGTGGTGAATAATTTGTCTTATCAATTCGTTGATTATGTGATAGCAAAGTATGATTTGAGTGGGGTGAGTGCAAATATTAAGTTTAAAGAAGAAAAACAAAAAGTAATTGATGCAGGAGGACTAAAAATCATAGGAACAGAAAGACATGAATCTAGAAGAATTGACAACCAGTTACGTGGACGTTCTGGACGTCAAGGAGATAGAGGTGAATCTAGATTTTATATAGGTCTAGATGACGACTTAATGAAAATATTTGGCGGAGATAAAGTAACAGCTGTATACAATTTACTTGGTGCAGATGAAGATATGCCAATAGAATCAAGAATGATTACTAAATCTGTAGAGTCTGCACAAAGAAGAGTAGAAGGTAGAAACTTTAGTATTCGTAAAAATGTACTTGCTTATGATGATGTTATGAATGTTCAAAGAGAAATCATATACGCACAAAGAAGACAAGTTCTTGATGGAGAAGATTTAAAAGAAAAAATTATAAAAATGATGGATTCTGTTGCAGAAGATTTAATATCAGTTTATTTATCTGAAGAAAATGTTAATAAAGAAGCATTAATGGAAGATATTAAATCTACATTTGGAATAGAAGAAGTTAAATCAATAAATAACGAAAAATCAAATGTAAATGAAGCTATTACTGAAGTACAAGACAAAATCCACGAAATATATAGCAAAAAAGAAGAAGAATTTGGTAGTGAAGAATTAAGAGAATTAGAACGTATAGTAATGCTAAAAATAGTAGACCAAAGATGGATGGACCATATAGATAATATGGATGAACTAAAAAACGGAATAGGTCTTCAAGGATATGGTCAAAAAGACCCAGTAGTTCAATATAGAATACTTGGTGGAGAAATGTTTGACGAAATGACTGCAAATATTAAAGTTGATGTTGTTAAATTTTTATTAAATGCAAGAAAAAAAGAAGGCGGAGTATCAAAGCGTGAAGAAACTTCTAAAATTACAAATGCAGGATTAGAAGATACAGCAATTAATTTAGTAGATGGTAGCTATAAAAAAGATGAAGGCGGAATGAACAAAACAGTTGTAAATAATGAGCCAAAAGTAGGAAGAAACGACCCTTGCCCATGTGGTTCGGGTAAAAAGTATAAGAACTGTTGCGGGAAAAACGCTTAAATAGCGAGTTACACAAGGTTTTTGAAAACTGAAAATTAGCAAAATTAGTTCGTTTTGTCAACCAAAATATAAAAATGCGAACAAAAAGTGTTGAGAATAAAGAAATGTAGACATATAATATATGTTGACATTTCTTTTTTTCTGTGTAAAAATATAGAGGAATGGAGGTAAAAAATGGTAAATATTAGAAAACGTGGTAAAGTATATCAATATCAATTTGAAATAGCAAAAGTAGATGGAAAACGAAAATACATTAGCAAATCAGGGTTCAAAACTAAAAATGAAGCATTAATGGCAGGAATGAAAGCTTATGATGAATATATAAATGGAGGCAACACTAAAGATTCACAGATGTCTTATGCAGATTATTTAGATTATTGGATGAAAGAATATTTTGAAATTAATTACAAATATTCTACAGCAAAGAGATATAAAGAAACTTTTAAAGTTCTAAAAGAGGAAATAGGAAAATACAAATTAAGTTTTATTACACCATTTTTGCTAAATCAATCATTATTGAAAATTGCTCAAAAATGTAAAACAAAAGAAGGAGTAAGAAATTATCAAAAAGTAATAAAAAGTTCTTTTAGAGACGCAACAAACCATTTTGGATTTTTAAAATATAATCCAGCAGTAGAATTACAAATTCCTAAAGTGATTTCATTTGAACCCAAAAAAACAATGTAAAACATATTTATTCTCAAGAAGAAATTGATAAAATTTTGTTAAGATTTAAGAATAATAATACATTTATATGTGCTTTTTTAACAGCTTGCTATACGGGTATGAGAACAGGAGAAGTATTTGCATTAACTTGGGATGATATTGATTTAGAAAACAAAATTATAAAAATAAATAAAACAGTATATTCCAAGATAAAAGATGATAAAGGAAGATGGTTTTTAGGAACTACTAAAACAAATTATAGTTATAGAGAGGTTTTTATATGTGATACTTTATATAAAGTATTATCTAATTATAAAGAAAAACAAAAATTATTAAAAAAGAAATATGGCAGGAAGTATAAGAAATATGAATTAGAGTCTATTAAAAATGAATACGGAAAAATAAATGAATATAAGGTTATTGAAAGTAAACACAAAAATTTAAATAGTGTAGAAATGGTATTTACCAAAAATAATGGATCATATGTGGGAACAGATATTATAAAATATCCTTTTAAAATAATTCATAATGAACTTGGTATAAAAAATTGTAGATTTTATGATTTAAGGGGAAGCTATGCTACTCAAATTCTGAGAAAAGGAGCAGAAATTAGAGATGTTGCAGACATTTTAGGACATAGTAGAATCGAAATTACTGAAAATTATTATATAGCAAGTTCAGAAAAAACAAGAAAAGAGGCAAATAATATATTGGAAAAAGTAGTACAATCGGATATCATAAGAAAAATAACAAAAGACTATATAAATAAAGAATAATATAAGTATAAGGTTTTCTACAGGAAAAAATTGACAAAAGTGCAATTAAATGATAAAATATTATGTAAATTAAGAGAGGAGATACTATGCAAGTAATTAAAAATTATGATAGTGAATATCCTGTTGGAATATTGTGGAATATGGGAAGCAAATATGCTAGAGAAATGATGTTAAAAATAGCAATTATGGAAGATGTTATACAAGTAAAAATATTGGATTTAGGAGAAAAATATGAACAATTTGTATTAGATTGTTATAAAGGAGATGAAGAGGCTTATGAGGGAGGATACATATATGACAAAATCAAAAATATGAACATTAATAATAAAAAAATTGTTGTATTTGTTTTTAAGATAGATAATCCAACATATCAAAAAAGTGAAGATGGAGAAATCCAATGTATAGAAGCAAGAAAGGTAAAACAAAAAATTAGAGCTGAGTATGCACCTAAAATAGATAGCTATTTTTTTGATAATTTAATACATATTTCCGATAATATTGAAGAATCCAAAAGAACATTAGATACAATAAATAACTATGAAGAATATACAATAAGAGATTATGTAAGAAAAGGTTATAAACCAATAATTAAAGAAAAAAACAAGAAAAAAAGTAAATCTTATGTTAGTTTTTTAAAAGAACTGAAAGAGGATAACAATGAAAGAGAATAATGAAAAAAAATATGCTTTAATATTAGCAGGTGGAAAAGGAAGTCGCTTGTGGCCTATTAGTACAACTAATAAGCCAAAGCAATATTTGAATTTGTATTCTGATAATATAATGATAAATGAAACTATAAAAAGAATAGAAAATCTATTTGAATATGATAATATTTTTGTAATAACAAGTATAGAACAAAAAGAACTTGCCGAAAGATATGTAGATTATAATATACCTAGAGAAAATATTATTTATGAGCCTATGTCTAAAAGTACAGCAATGTGTATTTTTTATGCTTCTATTAAAATATTAAACCAAAAAGGAAATGGAACAATGATAATTTTATCTTCTGATCATTATATAAATCAACCAGAAAAACTGCTAAAAAATATTGAAGAAGGAATCAATTTGGCGACTATAGATGAAAATTTGGTCACAATAGGAATAAAGCCTACATATCCTGCAACTGGTTTTGGATATATTAAATATAATTATGAAGATAATCTAAAATGCAATATTGTAGAAGAATTTAAAGAAAAGCCAGTATATAAAAAGGCACAAGAATATTTAGAAAGCGGAAAGTATTATTGGAATAGTGGAATGTTCATATGGAAAATTTCTACTATATTAAATAATTTTCAAAAATTTCTACCACAAATATATAGATATAAAGATGAAATAATAAATGGTTTTCAAAATAATACGAATATTTTGAAAGATGTATACCAAAAAGTCGAATCTATTTCTATTGATAAAGGAATACTTGAAAAGGCAAGTAATATAAAAATGATTAAAGGAGAATTTGAATGGCTTGACATAGGTAGTATTAATGATTTCTTTAAAATTCAAGAAAAAGACCATAACGATAATACTGTAATAGGTAATTCTGTGCTAAAAGATGTAGAACAGTGCAATATATACAATGATGATGATAATACAATGATTGCAATTGTGGGAACCAAAGGCTTGAATATAGTAAAAAGTAATAATGTGTTGCTTATCGCAGAGCAAGAAAAGATGACAGAGTTACCAAATTTGATCAAGAAGATACAAGAAAATAAGGAACAAGAAAAATATTTATAAGGAGAAAAATAATGAAAACTAATAATTTTATGGAGGTTGTTCAAAAATATAATAGTAAAAAATATATTGAGAATTTAAAACAAAATGAATTAGTCATATATTCGCCAACATCAATTGAAAAAAATAATATATATAACAATCAATGCTTAATGGTTAATTGGCACGATATTGCAAAGAATATTGATAAAATAGAAGAATTTATTAAAGAAAATAAAAACATAGCAACAGTAGTAAGTTATGGTGGAGGAAGTACAATTGATATTGGAAAATATATAGCATATAAACTGAATATTAACTTCACTTGTATTCCAACAATGTTATCAACAAATTCTTATGCAACAAATAAAGTTGCATTAATAAAAGAAAACAAAAAAGTAACTCTGGAAGCTAAAATTCCTGAAACAATAATAATTGATGATGAATTATTAAATTTATCAAAAGAAGAAAATATATATGGACTAGCTGATGTCTTTTCAATATATACAGCTCTGTATGACTGGAAAGTATCTCAAAAAGATATAAAAGAAAAAATTGATTACAATATATATAATATGGCAGAAAAATTATTACAAGATGTTATTAAGTTTGTAAACAACAATAAAATTGAGGATATAGTAAAAAATAATATTAAACTATTTGAATTTATTGGTATAGCAGGATATATAACTAATTTATATGGGACAGGAAGACCAGAAAGTGGCTCAGAACATATAATGGCAAAAGAAATAGAAAGAAGAATAAATGTACCACACGGAATGTCCGTTTCTATTGGGATTTTGATTATGGGATTAATGCAAAATAGAGATATTTCAGAAATAGTAAAAGTTATAAAAAAATTAAATATTTTTGAAAAAGCTGATAAATATGGATTAAATAAAGAGATAATTGAAAAAAGTTTTATGGATTTAAAATCAAGAGAAGATCGTTATAGTATAGTAAATAGATACGAAAATAAAATTGAAGAAAAACAAAAGACTTTGAAAGAATTATATAGTATAATAGATGGAGAAATAGAATTATGTTAGTAATTAATGATTTTTTTGTAAGATATAAAGAAGCTGTATCAAATCAGATGGAATTGATTTCAAAAGCAAATAATGCTAAAATTATTTCGGCAACAAGATTTATGGGACAACAAGCTATGCAAAAAGAAGATATAAAAGATAATATTTATGTGTATTCGCCAATAAAATATATTTTTCAAGCAATAAAGGAAACATATAAAGCAAAAAGAGAAAGAGTTCACGTTTTTGAAGAAGAACCGTGTTTATGGAAGAGGTTTTTATTTAATAGAACAGGAAATCCGTTATACATATCAATGTATAGAAGACCAACAAAAAAGTATTCAAGACATTTAAAAAAATATAAAAATTTGAAAAAGGTTTTTGTTGAATTACCACAACATAAACAATTATTAGTTGAGTATGGAATTGATGAAAAAAAGATTGAAGTTACACCAACACCATCAAAAATTGAACGAAAGAAAAGTAATAAAGAATATAATCCTGATAATGTAAATATAGTATTTGCCAGTTGGAATAACAAAGAAGGAAATGCGATAAAAGAAAGAGGATTAGAATATTTGTTAGAATTATTAAAAGAAAATCCAAATTATACTTTAACAATTCCATTAAGAGATAATGATACAAAGAATTTTAATGCAATTGCAAAAGAAAAGGGAGTATATGATAGAGTTAAATTATTAGAAATACATAATAATACTCAAACTTTGACACAATTATTTGATGATTCAGATTTTGTTGCATTTGTACCACAGAAAAGAATAGTAAAAGATGTACCAAATTCGTTAATAGATGGATTAGTAAGAGGAAAACCTGTAATAATATCAGATGTTATAGATTTTTCACAAGAAGTAAAAAAATATGGAATTGGTATAGTTGTACCAGGAGGAGAAAAAGCAAAAAAATTAACTATTGATAAAGAAAATTATATAAAGTTAAGTGAAAGAGCTTATGAATATTCTGATAGAAACTCTAATGAACATTACCTAAATATTATTCAAAATTCATATAATTTAAAGAAAGAAGAAAAGACTTTAAAAGGTAGAATAAAAGTAGATTCAAAAAAATGTAAAAGACAATTAATACAAAAAGAAAATGAAATTAAAAGAGATGAGGTTGAAAAAGATGAAAATAGCGATAGTAAATACTTGGGCGATATCTAAAAAAGCAGTTGGTGGTACTGAAAGATTTGTAATGGATCTTGCAAAAGCTTTTGTAGATAATGGAAATGAAGTTGATGTATATATGTTTTCGGGAAATACACATAAAGAAGATGGGGTAAATTATATAAATATAGATTTGTTTAATATAGAAGGAGAAGCAGATGAATATATAGTACAAGAAGCTTTTGGAAATTTTGAAACAGATATATCATATTTAAATTTAGCAAAAAAACTCGAAAATAAAATTAATATGGAAAAATATGATTTTATACAATTAAATTCCTTATTATTTTTAGAAGCTTGGAAGGACAAAAAAAGAATATTTACAATACATACAAATCCTTTTGAATATATTCTTGCTTGGGGAGAAAAGTCATTTGAGAAAGTTATTAGTATAATGAAAAAATACAAAGAAGATGATAAAACAATATTTGTAGCACCATCAGAATTTTATGCTAATGAATATAGTAAATTGACTGAATGTAAAATAAATTTCATTCCTCACGCAATAGATAAAGAAAGATTAAAAACAGATAAAACTAATGAAGAAATTTGTGAACAATATAATATAGATAAGAAAAAAATTAAAATAATTGTTCCACAAAGGTTAGAACCAAATCAAAAACAACCACAATTATTGCTTGATGCTTGTTGTTTAATGGAAGATGATGAAAAAGCAAAAATTGAAATTATTTATACTGGATTAGATAAACAGTATGAAAAATTTGTAGATTCATTAAAAGCACAAGCAAGCGAAAACAATATAACTATAAAAATAATAAGATTTGATTATATGTCAGAAGTGTATAAGATTGCAGGTATATGTGTATTACCAAGTAAATCAGAAAGCTTTGGATATTCTGCATTAGAGTCACTATCGTTGGGAATATATACAATATTAAATGATATACCAAC
>USFC01000065.1 GCA_900553865.1 uncultured Clostridium sp. | reverse complement strand
CACACCAAGATATGCCACCGAATACTCTTTTATTATTGTGAGTCTGTGTTCTAAATTCTCACTCACGCACTTTGTATAATTAGACTGCTTATACAAATACGAATGAACTTTATAGCATCGGCTCATCACACCAAACACTTTTTAAGAGGTGTTGCATTTCTCTTTTGCACAATAAAAAGGCTATATGTAGATTTACTACATATAACCTTCTATGTTATTATTAAATTAAACATTTCCATAAATAAATCTTGTTGAATTAGAGATTTGTAAACCATTCCAAAGATTTATAGTTGATAAAGATTCATTTCCAATTATAAAGCACTTGTCAGCTTCTAATTGTATTCCACCTAATAAATATGAATTAGGTAAAATTACTAAATAATATTCTGGTGTTAAAGGGAAGCCAATCAAAACATCATGTCTTGCAATACCATTTCTCAAATTTTTGGTTGTATAATTATATCTGACAATAGGATTATCGCTAGTTAGGAATTTAATAGATGATTTGTTATGAAATAAAATCCATGTTTTTGATAATATTTCATTGCAAAATTTATATATTCTTGTTTCATCTGTCATGATGCCTAAAACAATATCTTTATAATAAGCATCATCGTTATATTTCTGTATTATATCAGAGTATTTTTTTAATTCCTCAGACGTACTTAATTGGTTATCTATATTTTCTAATGTTTCAGTATAACTATCTTTCATTAGATATATCATATCAGGAACTCTAGAAATTTGTGTTATAATTATTTTAGCAATATTATTTTTTAGAATTGGCGATGCTAAAGGTCGTTCTGTTATTTTAAGATTAGCTCTAGCAATTATTTCTTTTATAATTTTGGAATAAGTATCATCTACAAATTCTTTGTAAAATGTTTCATAACTTTTTTCTCCTAATTTATCTTTGGCATTATAAATATTTTTTTCAAATCCTATACTATTTTTCGTTGCTTTATGAACTTCATTTGTTTTTTTGTCATAAAAAAGTATAGTACCATTTTTACTTTCAAATAGTTGTAAATAGCTTTTAGGAAGAAAATGATTCTTTATTGTTTCTATATTTCTACTTGGAATATACTTTGTACCTTTCATTGATATCACCTAATATGTTATATCATAAAACATATAAATAGTAAATTATTGAGTTATATAGATATTTAAAATATCAATAATAAGTTAGACTGCTATTCTATCAAAAGTTCTAACACTAAATTCAAAATTTTAAAAAAAGATTTTTGTTCCTCTTGCATATATTTAACAATGAGTATGCTATAATAACCTTGCATTTAAGCTAATTTGAAAGGTAATAAATAACAATAATTGGTGCTTAAAAATAGTAAGTAACAGATGGCGTAAAATTCTTAAAATCCTGCGGTTGAATAAACCGTGCCGGTTCGATTCCGGCCATCTGCACCATTAGAACCTCAAGTATTTCGGAAGATAAACTTGAGGTTTTAATTTATAAAAAAAGCAAAATACAAAATTAACAAAATGAAAAAAACTTACAGAAGATGCAATTTATAAATAGTTCGTAGAACATAAATAATAGATAATATTATTTATGTTCTAATATACATGGAATTGGAAGTTTCAAATGGAAATAAATTACCCACCATATATAATAACAGATAAAATGTTAAATTTAGCAACAAGCATAATGGAAGAAATAGGAGAAGCTAATTATTTTGAAAGTTCAAATAGATTTCCAGAATTAAGAAGGAAAACAAGAATACAGTCAATACATTCATCTTTAGATATTGAAAATAATCAATTATCATTGTTTCAAGTTGAAACTGTAATAAATGAAAAAGCGGTTATAGAAGAACAAAAAGATATTCAAGAGGTAAAAATGCATATAAAACTTATGAAGGAATTGACAATGTGAATCCGTATTCTATAGAGTATTTAAAAAAGATACAAGGAATACTAACTTTTGCTATTGAAGATGATAATGAATTGTAATAATGCAGGAAATTCAAATGAGTTTATTGAATTTATGCTTAAAGCTATAAATGAAGCTGTAGATGGGATGATTGTAACATCTAATCAAGAAACTACACAAAAGACTACACAAGAAAAAATAATAATTTTAATTAAGAAAAATCCAACTTTTATTAGGTTGGATTTTTCATTATTTTATTTTTCAATATATCCTTCTATTGATTTAGAATACATGTCTTCTGTTATAGATTTATATCTTTCTCCGTCATATTCATCTGTAAATCCATTATATGCTTTGTAAATATCTCCTGTTTCTGTATCATATACTCTCTCATATCCTAATATTGCATCACTTTGTTTCTGGCTCATTCTGTCATAAGCTGCATTTCTTGATTCCCACGAAGACATTATACTATCTGATATTTGGTTGCAAATATTTCTTACACTTTGGAAAGTTTTCATAACTGCATCTTGTTGACTATTGTATCCACTAATAAATGTATCTGTAAAGTCTAAAGATGAAACCATTTTATTTAAAGTTTCTTCCCAGTTTATAAATTCATCTTTTGGCGCTGTAATAAATATAGTATTGTATACATTTAAGTAATATATATCTATTTGTTTTCCTGACATTATATTTTCATAAACATAGTATGGACCAGCATCATAAACATACGCAGTAAATAGTCCTTCCGCTTCTTTTCCCTGTTCATCTTTAAATGATGCTCTTAGCACATCTCCTCCAAAAGCTGAAGTTCCTACTTTTTCAATTGTAGTAAAGTCTGTTAACGTTGGAAATATAAATGTTTCTGTATTATTTAATGTTCCTAAATCATTAAATATCTTATAAAATCCTTCTGTTGTTTTTTCTTCTATTACAGAAGTTTTGGCAAACATTGAGTCTGGATAATATTTTTGTTGCCATGCTTTTGCTTCTTGAGATTTGTTATACCCTTCTGTTTTCATATTAAAAAACATTTGATAAGTTGGATTTTCTGGATTATAAACTCTTATTGTATAATGAATATTATCTCCCAAAGTATCTACTTTCCAACCTTCTGGAACTTTCATTGTAAATAATCCATTATTATAATCTACTAAATTAATAGCTTTTGCTTCACTTTGTCTTATTTTTATTTGTTGCTTATTTGATGCTCCAGTATCCTTATTTATCATTTCATTACCACCCTTAACATTTTTTACAACTATTCCAGCAATAATAAGAACTATTATAACAGCTATTATGCCTATAATCATTATCCTTTTATCTTTTTCCATCTTTACTCCTCCTTTAATACTTTCTTAGCATGTAATACTACTCTATATTTATTATTGTTAGCACATGTTGATAATGTTAAAATACTATCTTTTGAGGTTACTTCTACTCCAAAATCTTTAACACTTCTCTTTTTTATAGTTTCTATAAATTTTTCAAATTTATCTTCTGTTTTAAATTCTGTTTGAATATAATATTCTTCATTTTCTATTTGATAAACGGAAAATACCTCATATATACCATTTTCGTTTTCAGTATTAAATATAATATTTCTATTTTCCTCATTATTATACCACTCAGGTGATAAAATACCTTTTAATGTTGCAAACATTGATCCATCTTTTCTATTATGTCCGTACATTACTATATTTTTATCTGTTCCATCAAATTTATTTTTGTAGTCTGCAAATGGCCAACCTGCTGAATTATAACTTTTATCAAAGCTATGTGTTAAATAATAACTATTATTACTTGTTTTTACTATTGGATATTCTATATTCGTATTATTAACTTTAATCCATGCCACAGTTTCATCATTTTGTTCTTTTAAAGAATTAAAGTCTACAATATATTGTTTTTGTTCTTCATTTTCATCTTGTTGAATTGTTATAGTTTCACTTATTTGGTCTGTTATCTTATTACTATTTTGATTTTCTTTGTACCAATTGTAAATTTTAATACCCGAATATATTAATATTCCTATTAATATCACACAAATAATATTGATTATAATTATCTTTTTGCTTTTTTTCATTGATACTTTCCTTTCATATAATCTTTATATATATATTATAGTATTTTGATTATAACATTTAATTAACTTTTTAGTTTGCTAATTATATATTTTTTTAATTATTATATTTGTATAATATAATCTACTAAAGTTTAGTTTCACTATAAGATGAAATACACAGGCAATTATTAATTTGCCTGCGTTTTTTGTCTTTCTTACGTTTCTATTTTTTTCTAATTTTTATTGTTGCTACTAATCCTATTGTTGCTATTGTAAATAGTGCTATAACTGCTCCAATGTTGTCTCCTGTTTTTGGGTTGTTTATTTTTTCTTCGTTGTTAGAGGTATTTGTTTGTCCTCCTTCATTTTCAATATTTTCTGCTATTACACCATATTCACTTAAGTGAGTAGTTTCAAATACTAGATATCCTTCTTCAATTGTTGCTGGTAATGTTTCTTTTATTTGGCCTTCTAAAATATATACTACTTCATATTTGTTATATCCTTTTAATTCTTCAGGTAATGCTATTTTTATTTTCATTTTCGTATCGCTTATTTTCACAATATTGTTTCCATCTAGTACATTAATGTCTGCTATAAACTTAACATTTTTATTTGCTAATTCTGTATTTACTTCTACTTTTTGAATATCTAATTTATAATTTTTGTTAATTTCATTTTCAAATTCTATATTAGCTTTTGTTTCTCCTGTACTTTCAATTTCTTTAACAGTTTCCTTAACAGGCTCTTCTGTTGTTCCTGCATTTTTAGTCCAAGAAGCATATAAAGTTATATTTTTATATCTCTCATAACCACTTTCTTCTTTTATTAAAGTATCTTTTTCAAATTCTGTAGTTCCTTCTTTATCCCAAACTCTCCAATACATATATTTATAATTTTTTCCGCTTCCATCATTTTTAGAATTCCAGCCATTAAAAGTGTATCCTTCTCTTACAGGTATATATGGTAAAAGTGACATAGATGTTCCTGAATTTCCACCACCTAAATAATCATATTTGTTAGATGTTTTACCATTAATTGTTCCACCATTAGCATTTAAGATTAATACAATTCCATCACCTTTAAAAGTATCTTGAGTATATGTAGCAGTTAAATCAATTGCAACATTTTTTGCAAAAGCACCTGTGTCAACAGAAGTAACAATTTTTCCATCTAAATCCCAGCCTTTGAAAGTGTATCCTTTTCTTACTGGTGTATATTTTGTTAAATCAATTGTTTTAAATTCTGTTACTTTACTTTCCAATGTTATTTTTGCTTTACCATTTATTGTACCTCCAAATGCATCAAAAGTTACATAGTATTTGCCACTATCTTTTAATTCTTTATCTGAAAATTTAGCATTAAGAGTTAAACTATTAGTATAATTAATTTTTTCACCTGTTGATGTCCAAAATGTTCCATTACCAGTAAAATCTGCTATTGCTAATTCTTCACTAGCTTTCACATTTTCTGCCATTTTCCAATGTAAAAATTCAGTTTTGCCATTAAAAGGAACAATTCCTTTTGTTAATTCAGATAATTTAACTGTTTTTTCTCCTTCTGTAACATTAAATCTTACAAGTTTTGCATATTCACCATCAAAACCAGCATCGTAATCATTAACAGTTAGTAGTAATGAATATTTTCCATCATCACTAATTGTTACAGCATTTACCCTGTTTGAAAAACTAAACAGACATATGCTAGCTAAAATAATTGCTAAAAATATCAAACATTTTTTAGTCTTCATTTTCTTTTCCCTCCTATTTTTATTTTTTATATTTGTCATTTTAGCATATAAAATATAAACTTTATAAATAATTGCCAATATTTTATTACTTTTTTGGTAACTCATACTTTTCAATTTGCTTTTCTATAAAATTATAGTATAATGTAAAAAAATAATTTTAGTTAGGAGATTTTTATTATGAATTTTAGCGAACAATTAAATGAATATATGTTACAAATAGATTGTTCTGCAAAAGAACTTTCAAACATTTCAGGGCTTTCACCTACTGTTATAAGTCGTTATCGTAATGGTGAAAGAACGCCTAGTATTAGAAGTACACAATTAAATTCATTAGTAGAAGGTTTGTATGAACTAGCCATAACCAAAAAGGCAAATTTATCAAAAGAAGAAATACATAAAAGTTTTTCTACAATTTTAAATGATGTTCATATAGATTTAGACCAGCTTGTTAAAAATTTTAATGAACTTGTTTCTGTTTTTAATATAAATATAGCAGAACTTTCTAGAAAAATAGGTTACAATTCTTCTTATCTTTCTAAAATTCGTACAGGTAACATATACCCTACTAAACCTCAAATTTTTATAGATGATGTAAGTAATTTTATTGTAAATAAATACAATTCAGAAGATGATAAAAAAGCAATTTCTCTTCTTATAAATTGCAATGTAGAAAAATTAAGTAATCCATCTAATTATTATGAAAATTTAAGAAACTGGTTTTCTACTAATATATCTCCTAGTCATAATTATATTAACGACTTTTTAAATAATTTAGATACATTTGATTTAAATGAATATATAAAAGCTATACACTTTGATGAAATGAAAGTTCCTTTTGTGCCTTTTTATAAATCTGGTTCAAGAAACTATTATGGAATAGAAGAAATGAAAAAAGGTGAACTAGATTTCTTTAAAGCTACTGTACTCTCAAAATCTAATGAACCAGTTTTTATGTGTAGTGATATGCCTATGGAAGATATGGCTAAAGACCTTGATTTCGGCAAAAAGTGGATGTTTGCTATTGCAATGACTTTAAAGAAAGGTTTACACTTGAACATAATTCACAATATAGATAGACCATTTAATGAAATGATGCTTGGACTAGAAAGTTGGATTCCAATTTACATGACAGGACAAGTTTCTCCTTATTACTTAAGTGGTTTTAAAGACAATGTTTATAGTCACATTAACTATACATCTGGCTTAGTAGCACTTACTGGCGAATGTATTAACGGACATCATGATAAGGGAAAATATTATTTAACAAGTTCAAAAACAGAAGTTGAATATTATAAAACAAAATCTGAATTACTATTAAATAAAGCCAAACCACTTATGGAAATTTATAAAGTAGAAAACAAAAATGCTTTTAATGCATTTTTATCTTCAAGTTCAAAAACAAGTGGAAATAGAAGAAGAATTTTATCTTCTTTGCCAATTCACACAATTTCTGACGAATTACTATTAAAAATATTAAAACGTAATAAAATTTCTGAAGAAGATACAAAAAATATAGTTTCAGCCGTAAAGACTCAAAAAGAACTAATAGAAAATGTGCTACAAAATAATATGTATGAAGATGAAATACATGAAATTACTAAAGAAGATTTTGAAAAAAATATACCTGCACTTTCTCTTTCAGATAGTTTTTATGAAGGAAAAATTTATTATACATATGAAGAGTATTTAGAACATTTAAAACAAACAAAAAAATATGAAAAATGTGTAGACAATTATAGATTAAATACAAATTACAATCACACATTTAAAAATATACAAGTGCTTATTTGTGAGAAAAATTGGGTTATGATTTCAAAAGATACTAGTCCTTCAATACACTTTGTAATACATCACCTTAAGCTTAGAGATGCAATAGAAAACTTTATTCCACCAGTTGTAGAATAATAATTTTTAAATTTGCTAGAATATAAAAAACAAGAATTTTTAGACTACTAAAATTCTTGTTTTTTATTTTAATCTTTATAAAATTTTCCTTGCCATAAATCTCTTGCTCTAAATCGTTTTTCAAATCCGTGCAATATCCACATTTTATGCTTATTCCAATATGGTGCTACTAATATGTCTTTTGGCGCATCTCCTGAAATTCTGTGTATTATTAAATTTGGCTTTAAGTGTACCATTATATCTATTAACGTTTCTATGTAATCGTCTAAATCTAATGCCTTGTACTCCCCTTTTCTATACATGTCTGCTAATACAGTATTTTCTACAACATATGTTGAATGTATTTTTACTCCCTGTAATTTGTGTTTATTTATAAAATTAACTGTATCTTCTATGTCTTTTTTTGTTTCTTTTGGAAGTCCAACCATTATATGTGCCACCACATCTATATCATATTTGTTAAGTATTTCTACCGCTTCTGTAAATTGCTTAGATGTATAACCTCTATTTATTATTTTTCCAATTTCATCATTACTTGTTTGAAGTCCGAGTTCCACACATACATAGTATTTTTCTTTATAGCTTGCTAATAATTTTGCTATTTCTTCATTTATACAATCTGGTCTTGTTCCTACTTCTAATCCAACAATTCTATCATCTATTAAGGCTGAATCATATTTTCGCTTCAAATTTTCTACTGTATCATATGTATTGGTAAAGTTTTGAAAATAGACTATGAATTTGTTAGCTCTATTAGCTCTATATGTGGTAAAGTAGTGTTTTACTTGTTCTTGTACACTTTCTTTGCAAGTAATTAGTTCTCCTGAACCTTGCTCACTACAATATATGCAACCTCCATACCCTATTTTTCCATCTCTGTTCGGACAAGTAAATCCTCCATCTACACATATTTTTAAAGTTCTTTCTCCAAATTTTTCTTTCAAATATTCATTTAAGTGTTTATATCTCTCCATATCTTCCATAATGCACTTATTATAATAAATATTTTGAAATTTATCAACCACTTCTCAATAATATATGGAAAACTTGCCATTAAAGTTAAAGGACAAAAGTGACCCGTCCCCAAATGTCCTAAAAAAAGAACAAGATTAACTCTTGCTCTTCCTATGAATTCATATTTATATATTGAAATCACTATTATTTTTTATTTACTAAATCTTTTAAAGCTTTTCCTGCTTTGAAAACTGGAGCTTTAGAAGCTGGTATTTTGATTTCTTCTTTAGTTTGTGGGTTTCTTCCTTTTCTAGCTGCTCTTT
>USFC01000064.1 GCA_900553865.1 uncultured Clostridium sp. | reverse complement strand
GGAGTTGGTAAAATAACAACAACCTTTAATCTTGGTGTAGCATTGGCTAAACAAGGAAAAAGAGTGTTAGTTGTAGATGTTGATCCTCAGAGTAATTTAACTACTTTAAGGCTGAGTAAGTATGCTAATTGCAATTTTAAAATTAAGTATAGAAATACTAATTCTATATTTTAAAATAAAAAAGGTTATTTCTAAAATTATGAAATAGCCTTGATACATAATTAAATTACATTACAAAATTGTAATATTGAGTAATATTAGAATGACGACTTATATGATAAAAAATGATAATATTACTGCAATAAATTACTTTTTAGTAAAGAAGGGATTAGCATTATATGAAATTAGTTAAAAAGATTGCAATAACAATTTTATTAATATTTATTTGTATAGGAAGTTATTTTATTTGTAGTGGTTATCAAATGTATAAGAATGCCATAAATAAAATGCCATTAAAGGATAAAATTACAACAATTAGGCAAAAAGAAGATTATACAAAAATTGATGATATGCCTCAAATATATTTAAAAGCAGTTGTATCAGTTGAAGATCATAGATTTTACAAACATTTTGGGATAGATGTCATTTCTATTGGAAGAGCATTTGTAAATGATATAAAAAAAATGAAATTTGTAGAGGGAGGAAGCACAATTACCCAACAATTAGCCAAGAATATCTATTTTACACAAGATAAGAAAATAGTAAGGAAAGTTGCAGAAATTTTTATGGCATTTAGCATAGAAAGTAACTATAATAAGAATGAAATATTAGAATTATATTTGAATACTTCATATTTTGGCAATGGATTTTATTCTGTTAAGTCAGCAAGTTTAGGTTATTTTAATAAATTACCAAAAGATATGAACGATAGTGAATCAATTATGCTAGCAGGAATCCCAAATGCTCCGTCTTTATATAATCCAATTCAAAATAAAAATTTAGCAATTGAAAGACAGAGGCAAGTTATAAATAAAATGATTAAATATGGTAACCTAGATAAAGTTGAAGCAGAAAAAATTATAAAATAATTATATTTAATTTTCTGAATTATTATAATTTATAAAATTAAAGTGATATAATATGAATGATTAAAAAAGCAAATTATGAAAGGAGACAAACTATGAAAAAAATATTAATTATAGAAGATGAAAAAATCATCAGAAATGAGTTAAAATCTTTGTTAGAAAATTCAGGGTATGAAGTATTAATTATAGAAAAGTTTGATAATGTTAAAGAAAATATAAAAAATATGAAATTTGATTTAATTTTAATGGATATTAATTTACCTAATAAAAATGGTGAAATTTTATTAAAAGAAATTAGAAAAGAATCTAATATTCCTATTATTATGGTTACGAGCAGGGTAGGAGAAGTAGATGAAGTTTTATCTATATCTTATGGTGCAGACGATTATATTACTAAGCCATATAATCCAACAATCTTATTATTGAGAATACAAAATATATTTAAACGAATGGATAATAATATGGACGACTTATTTTATGATAATATTAGTGTTAATCCACAAAAAGGAATATTGAAACAAGGTGAAAATGTATTAGAACTAACTAAAAATGAAATGATTATCTTTACATATATTTTAAGTAATCGTGGTAGAATAGTAACTCGTGATGATTTAATGACAGATTTATGGAATAATAATGAATTTATAAATGACAACGCTCTAACAGTAAATATTAGTAGATTGAGAAATAAATTACAAAATTTTGGACTTGAAAATAGAATTGAAACAAGAAAAGGACAAGGGTATAAATTATTATGAGTTTTAAAAAATATTTATTAGATAAAACAGTACAGATAACTGTGTCAATTGTTGGATTCATAATTGCTATTCTTATGTTAAACGCATTTAAAGTGGAAAATGATTTGAAAATAGCATTGACAATATTATTTTTTTTAGTTGCAACATTTAATATTATTTTTGATTATTTCAGGAAATACAAATTTTACAAAAAAATATTAAATACGCTTGATAAGTTAGATAAAAAATATTTAATTTTAGAAATATTAAATAAGCCAAACTTTTATGATGGCGAAATTTTTTATCAAATTCTTTATGATATAAACAAGTCAATGATTGAAAATGTAAAAGAATATAATTTAAGTATTACCGATTTCAAGGAATATGTAGAAATGTGGATTCATGAAGTAAAGATTCCAGTAGCAAGTTTAACTTTATTAATTCATAACAACAAAAATATGTTTGATAAGAGATATATAGAACAAATTAGAAAGTTAGATAACTATATAGATCAAATTTTATATTTCGTTCGAAGCGAAAATGCCGAGAAAGATTATCTTATCAAAGAAATTGAATTGCAGAAGATTATCAAAGATGTTGCTTTAAAAAATAAAGATGACTTATTAGAAAACAAAGTTAATCTTGAAGTTGATATTCATAATGAAAAAGTTTTAACGGATTCAAAATGGTTAGAGTTCGTATTAAATCAGATTATAAACAATAGTATTAAATATAAAAAAAATAATAACGATCCAATAATAAAAATCAGTGCAAAAGATGAAAAAGATAAAGTATATCTAACTATTTGGGATAATGGAATAGGAATACCTAAAAATGATATAAAAAGAGTATTTGATAAATCTTTCACTGGTGAAAACGGTAGAATAATGGCAAAATCAACAGGTATGGGACTTTATATTGTCAAGAAATTATGCGATAAATTAGGACATAAGATAATTATTGAATCTGAAATATATAAATATACAAAAATTACAATTATATTTTATAAAAATGATTTTTATAAAGTTGATTAAAGTTTATGCAGATTTGGATACTAAAAATAAATATTACAAAATTGTAATATTCTGTAATATTAGAATAACGACTAATCCTATCTTTTATATTACAATGTAATCAGAAAGGAGAAAGATTATGGAAAATATCTTAAAAATTGATAAAATTGAAAAATATTATGGCAATAAATCTAGTCTTACAAAAGCAATTGATAACCTATCATTTGATGTTGAAAAGGGAGAATTTGTTGCAATAATGGGAGCAAGTGGCTCTGGAAAGACTACTCTTTTAAATTGTATATCTACAATTGATAAAGTTACATCTGGACATATTTATGTAGCAGGTAATGATATCACAAAATTAAGAGGAAATAGTCTAAATAAGTTTAGAAGGGAAGAGTTAGGTTTTATATTTCAAGATTTTAATTTACTTGATACTTTAACTGCTTATGAAAATATTGCTTTGGCACTTTCTATTCAAAATGTGAATTCGAGAGAAATTGATACAAGAATTAAAAAAGTTGCAAAAGAACTGGATATTGTTAATGTACTTAATAAATATCCATATCAAATGAGTGGAGGTCAAAAGCAAAGAGTCGCTAGTGCAAGAGCAATAATTACTAATCCAAAGTTAATTCTTGCAGATGAACCAACAGGTGCATTGGATTCAAAGTCAGCTAAAATGCTTTTAGAAAAATTTGATTATTTGAATAAAGAATTACAAGCAACAATTCTTATGGTGACACATGATGCGTTTACTGCAAGTTATTCTTCAAGAGTTATATTTATCAAAGATGGCAAAATTTTTAATGAAATAATTAAAGGAACAAATTCTAGAAAAGAATTTTTTGATAAAATAATAGATGTTGTAACATTACTTGGTGGTGACTTAAACGATGCTCTTTAAGTTATCATTAAAAAATATTAGTAAGAGTATAAAGGATTATGCCATCTATTTCTTTACTCTGATACTAGGTGTTGCAATTTTTTATGTGTTCAATGCAATAGATGATCAGTCAGTTATGATGAAGGTGTCATCAACAACAGCAGAAATAATAAAACTTATGACCAATGTTCTTTCTGGTGTTAGCGTGTTTGTATCTATAATATTAGCGTTTTTAATTGTTTATGCAAGTAGATTCTTAATAAAAAGAAGAAATAAAGAATTTGGAGTTTATTTAACGCTTGGAATGAGCAAAAAGAAAATATCCTTAATATTATTTATTGAAACATTAATAATAGGTATAGTTTCATTGGTAGTTGGTTTAGGAATAGGTTTTTTATTATCACAATTGATGAGTATTTTGGTTGCTAATATGTTTGAAGCAGATTTAACTAGATTTCAATTCGTATTTTCAACAAATGCTTGTATTAAAACTTTGATTTATTTTAGTATTATGTATTTTGTAGTTATGATATTTAATACTATAAATATTAGTAAATGTAAATTGATAGATTTAATGCATTCTAACAAAAAATCTGAAAAAATAAAATTAAAAAATCCGTTGTTCTGTACAATAGTGTTTATTATTTCTTGTATAGCATTAGGATTTGCTTATTATCAGGTTACTGGTGGTATTGAGAAAATGGCTAATGCAAATAGTATTTTTGTTCCTATAGGAGTAGGTGCTATTTCAACTTTCTTTGTGTTTTGGTCTTTATCAGGATTGCTTTTAAAAATATTTATAAGTATGAAGAACACTTATTATAAAGGGTTAAATAGTTTCACCCTTAGACAGTTTTCAAGTAAAATAAATACTATGACTTTTTCTGTGACAATAATATGTTTGATGTTATTTATAACGATTTGCGTGCTATCGAGTGCAATGTCTATGAAAATATCTATGACAAATAATTTGAAAAAATTGGCTCCAGCAGATGTTCAAATTGGTAAGTTTATAAATGTAACTGATTATGAGTATTATTCTGAAAAACAAATAGAAGATTCAAAAATTTCAATATATGATACACTTGAAAAATTAGGCTATGATGTAGATAACAAACTTAAAGATATAGTAAAACTTGATGTTTATAACTTTGATAATATTGACTTAAAAACCAGTATTGGCTCTTACTATGATATTGCAAAGGATAAATATCCTTTAATGCCATACAATAAGAAGGAAAGTATTGTAAAGATAAGTGATTACAACAAAATTGCAAAATTGTTTGGACTAAAAGAATATACATTAAATGATGATGAATATTTTATTGTTGCTAATTATTCAGAATATGTAGAATTCAGGAATGAGGGACTTAAGGCATATACAATACTTAATATAAATGAAAAGGAATTAAAACCAAAATATGATAGTTGTGTAGAAGGTTTTATTGCAATGAATTCAACATATTCAAATATGGGAGTTTTTGTTGTTCCTGATAATGCAGTAAATGATTCAATGAAAAAATATGAATATTTAACTGCTAATTATAATGTTACAGATATAAATGAGAAAAATATTTCGGAAAAAGAGTTAAGTGAAATTTGCAAAGAAAATTCTAATAATACTGTTATTGATTTTGATTCTAAAATGACAATTAAAGAAAATAGTATTGGACTAGGTGCAATGGTTACCTTTATAGGATTATACTTAGGTATTATATTCTTAATTTCTTGTGCTGCAATTCTAGCACTTAAAGAATTATCGGAATCAAGTGATAATGTAGAAAAGTTTAATATGCTAAGAAAAATAGGCGTAGATGAAAAAATGATTAATAAAGCATTGTTTAGACAAATTGGTATATTTTTTATGTTTCCGTTATTAGTTGCAATTATACATTCTATATTTGGAATTAAATTTTGTAATTATTTGTTAAGTGCCTTTGGAGCCGCTAATTTAGTATCATCAATAATTGGTGTTGCAATATTTATTGTTGCAATCTATGGAGGATACTTCTTAGTAACTTATATTTGCAGTAAAAATATAATTAAGGAAAAATAATATATCTGATAAAACGATAAAAGAGGCTATTACAAGCCTCTTATTTTAATACTCCAATTTCTCCATATCAAATAATGGAGAGTCATAAAAATCTTTAAGTTCTATTTTTAAAGTTTTACATATTTTAAAGATAATTGTAGAACTTGGATTATCTACATTGTTTGCCAGTAATGCTCTTAATGTTGATGGCACAATAGCAGATAATTCAGCAAATTTATTTGGAGTGTAATTATATTTGTTACATAATTCAAGTATTCTTAAAGTAATTGCTTCTTTAAATAACATTTTAAAAACCTCCTTAACACTACAAAAATTCTAGCAGAAATCGGTTGAAATTATACGCCGATATCGGTTGGCTTTTGGAGGCTATAATGCTATAATGTCAATGTAGTTAAATAAAAATATGAAATTTATAATTGATTAAGCAGTACGAAAGGATTATAAAAGTTTTTTTGTATTGCTTTTTTTATCAAAAAATGATGGAAATAAATGGATTTGGAGGAGTAGTAAGAAATGTTTGAAGAATTATTAATATCAGTACTATTTATTATTGTTTTAATTATTTTGTGCATAATTTCTAATTTGTTTCAAAAAAGGAAGAAGAAAAAGAAACAATAAAAAATAACGATACTGATTGGATGAATATATTTAAAAAGAAAGAAAAAATAAATGAACTAAATAGATTATTGATAGATGAGTTAATTGAAGATATTGTTGTTAGTGAAGATGGTAATATAAAAGTAATATTCAAATATGAAGATAAATATTTTGAGGCTCTTGACTTTATAAATAAACAAAAATATGATATAATAATTTCAAGTTAAAAACGAAAAACAAATACTTTTAAGTATTTTTTTAAATGATAGAATAGAAAGAAGTGATTAAAATGGATATGTACCAAAAAAGAAAAATCAGAGCAGAAAAGAAAAATAATGATAGTCAAAAAAGTTTTTCAAAAGTCCCAATTTCGTGGTATCCTGGCCATATGGCAAAAACGAAAAAGCAAATACAAGAAGACTTAAAATTAATAGATGTAGTAGTAGAGGTATTGGATGCAAGAATACCAATGGCTAGTAGTAATCCAGATATACAAGAGTGGATAAAAAATAAGAAAAAAATAATTGCATTAAATAAAGCAGATTTAGCAAGCGAAGAGGAAAACAATAAATGGATAAATTATTTTAAGAAAAAAGAAATTTCAGCAGTTTTAACAGATTCAAATTCTGGAAAAGGAATTAATGAAATAATAAGAGAAATTGAAAAAGTAAATTGTGAAGATAAAGAAATGTATGCTAATAAAGGAAGAGTGGGAAAAAGCATAAGAGTAATGGTACTGGGAGTGCCAAATGTAGGAAAATCTTCTTTTATAAATAGAATAACAAAAAAATCTTCTGCACAAGTAGGAAATAAACCGGGAGTAACAAGGCAAAAACAATGGATACGTGTAAATGAGAAAATAGAATTACTAGATACACCTGGGGTATTATGGCCAAAATTTGAAAATGAACAAATTGCTTTAGACTTAGCATATACTGGCACAATAAAAGATGATATTTTAGAAAAAACAGAAATAGCATATTATTTATTAAAATTTTTACTAGAAAATGAAAAACAAAAAGTAATAGAACGCTACAAATTAGATATAAAAGAAGTTGAAAAGATTTTAAGTGATGAAGAAAATATGGAAAACGAAAACATAATGGAAATAATGTATATGATAGGAAGAAAAAGAGGCGCAATAATATCTGGTGGAAATGTAGATGAAGAAAAAGTAGCTACAATATTATTAGATGAGTTTAGAAGCGGAAAGCTAGGAAGAATAACAATAGAAAAATGCTAAAAATAAAAGCAAACTTTACATACTGAAAGAAAGGAAACAAAAATGGGAGAAGTAGAAGAGATAACTAAAAGAAATAAATCTATAGAAGAAGTAAATCTTATGCCACCACTTGTATGGGCATATATAGGTGATGTAGTATATGAGTTATACATTAGAACAAAGTTAGTGGAAACGACAAAATTAAATCCACATAAATTACATGTAGAAACAACTAAATATGTTAAAGCAAAAGCACAGGCGGAAACTTTAGAAAGAATAATGAAATATTTGACTGAAGAAGAAAAAGATATAGTGAGAAGAGGAAGAAATGCACAAAATCATCATTTGCCTAAAAATGCGAGTATAGCAGAGTATAGCCATGCAACAGCTTTTGAAGGATTAATAGGATATTTATATTTAACTAAACAAGAAAAAAGATTAAATGAAATACTAAATGAAAAATTCAACTAAAAATGTTGACGAAGGAAAAAAAGATTGATAAAATTAAAAAAAGAGGATACAAAGGAGGAAAATAGAATGAAAAGCCAAGGTGTAATATATACAAATAAAGAAAAAGGTATAACACTAGTAGCATTGGTAGTTACAATTATTATCCTAGTTATATTAGCTGGAGTAAGTGTAAATATGGTAATAGGAAATAATGGAATAATGCAAAAGGCAAAAAAAGCAAAAGAAAACATGGAATTGGCGTCGGCAGAAGAACAAGTAGATTTAAATAAAATAGTAGAGCATATAGAGAATAACATAAAAGAGCCAGAAGAGCCAGAAGTAACTCCAACAACTACTATAGCAGAGTTAAAAGGTGGAAGCTATGTTAGTAAACTAACTGTAGCAAAGGATAGCAATGATAACATTGTAAGAATACCAAAAGGATTTAAAGTAGCTTCAGATAGTGGAATAAATGTTACAGAAGGCATTGTAATAGAAGATGGTGATGTAAAAGCTGGAAAAGGAAATAATAGAGGAAATCAATATGTATGGATTCCAGTTGGAAACGGAATAAAGAAAAGTGATAAAACACAGATAAATATAACACTTGGAAGATATAATTTTGCAGATGGAGCAAATGATAAAGATGAAAATGAAACAGTATTAGTTGCTGGAACACCAATATTAAAACAAAATGCTAAAGAATATACTAAAAAGGTCGATATAGATACCTTTTTTTTCAGAGTTAACAACTTCAAGAAATGGAAGTGTTACAGGAAAAGAAAATGCTACGGCATTAAATTTACAAGGATTTGTTGATAGCGTAAAAGCAAATGGAGGATATTATATTGCTAGATATGAAGCAAGTTATGGAACAGACGGAAAAGCAAATTCAAAAGTTTCAGATGCAGCAACGTGGGCAGCTCCAACAGAAGAAGGAGTATTGTGGAATGATGTAAGCCAGATTGCAGCAAAGGAAGCAAGTGTAAATTTATATTCAACAGTAACCTCAGATTTAATGAATAGCTACGCTTGGGACACAGCAATAGTATATATACAAAACTTTTCAGGAGATACAGATTATTCAAAACAAA
>USFC01000063.1 GCA_900553865.1 uncultured Clostridium sp. | reverse complement strand
AATAAGAGTATATATATTATTTTTATACCTTGGTGTCGCGGCCAGCCTATTATAAAATTACTAGTCTGTTGGCCGCTCCAATCGCACTCGCATAGCTCGTTTGGTCGACTTACGCGGTATTGCAAATAATATATATACTCTTATTTTGTGCTTAATGTACTAAAAGGGACTTTCTTAACCAAAAGGAAACGTCCTTTTTGGTAACCTAAATGTTTAAGGCACTTTCTAAGCCAAGTCGAATCATATTATTAAGGCCAGTTTGCCTTTCATCAGTAGTAGCAATTTTATCAATAAACTTAGAATCAACAACACTCATTAAACAAGCAGCTTTTTTATGTAAAAGCTTAGCATTGTAAAATAGGGCAAATGCCTCCATTTCTGCACCAAGAGGATTAAAATCTTTAGGAATTCTTTCTAAAAATTTATTTACATCAGTCATGTACAAATCAAAGCAGTCTGTGCAAACAGTGTTGCCTTTATGAATTTTAACATTAATGTCATTTGCAGTAGAGCAAATAATATCATTTAACTCATTACTAGCAGAAACTAAGTGGCAATTATCATTATTTAAAGTCAAAGCATAATTACTTTCAGAAAAACAATTTTCAGAAAGAATAATGTCAAATAAATTCAAGTCTTTAGAATATCCACCGCAAGAGCCTATTCTAATAATAGTATCTACATCATAAAACTTGAAAAGTTCATAAGAATAAATACCAACACTTGGCATACCCATACCATGAGCCATTACAGTTAATCTCTTTTGTTTGTAATAGCCAGTATAGGCATACATTCCCCTTACAGAATTTACAAGAGTGTAATTTTCTAAAAAATTTTCAGCTATATATTTAGCACGAAGTGGGTCACCAGGCATAATAACAATATTGGCGATATCTTCTTTTTTTGCTTCATTGTGAGGTGTCATAAAAAATCTCCTTTACATTTTTTTATTAGTATATCACAAAAAAAGAAAAGTGCAACCAAAAATTTTATTAAAAATCTTGCATAAAGAAATCATTAATGATAAGATAACAATAAATAAGATAATAAAAATAGATTAAAAAAAAACCGAATTTGTAGGTGCATTTTTTTAATCTTTTTTTATTTTTAAAGGGGGGCAATCAGATGAAGAAAAAATACATATTTGTAACAGGAGGAGTAGTATCTGGATTAGGCAAAGGAATAACAGCAGCATCATTAGGAAGACTACTAAAAAATAGAGGCTATAAAGTAGTAAACCAAAAATTTGACCCATATATAAATGTAGACCCGGGAACAATGAGCCCATATGAACATGGCGAAGTATTTGTAACAGATGACGGGGCAGAAACAGACTTAGACTTAGGTCATTATGAAAGATTTACAGACGAAAGCCTAACAAAAAACTGTAGCATAAGCATGGGAAAAATCTACCAAGAAGTGTTAGATAGAGAAAGAAGAGGCGACTATTTAGGAAAAACAGTACAAGTTATACCACATATCACAAATGCAATAAAAGAAAAAATATATGCCTTTGAAAACACGGATGCAGATATAGTTATTACCGAATTAGGAGGAACAGTAGGAGATATAGAGGGATTGTCACTTATAGAATCAATTAGACAAGTAGGAATAGAAAATGCACCAGAAGACGTAGTGTACATACACGTTACACTTCTTCCATATATACATGGGTCTAATGAACTAAAATCAAAGCCAACACAGCATTCTGTAAAAGAATTACAATCCTTAGGAGTAAAACCAGACATATTAGTTTGCCGTTCAGAAACAGAAATTCCTGAAAATTTAAGGGAAAAAATGGCACTATTTTGTAATGTAAGAAAAGAAGACATTATTGCAAATAGAACAGCTTCATGCTTATATGAAGTACCTTTAATGCTAGAAGCGGAAGGATTAGCAGTTCAAGTGTGCAAGCATTTAAGATTAGATAATATAGAACCTAAAAATACAAAATGGGAAAAAATGATAAAAAACATAAATAATATTCCAGAAAAAGAAGTAAAAATTGCAATAGTTGGAAAATACGTAAGGCTTGAGGACTCATACCTTTCAGTTGCAGAAAGTTTGCATCATGCAGGATTTGCAAACAATGTAAAAGTTAGTATAAAATATATAGATTCTGAAACAATAACAAATGAAAATGCAAAAGAAAAATTAAAAGATTTAGATGGAATAATTGTTCCGGGAGGCTTTGGAAATAGAGGAATAGAAGGAAAAATACAAACAATAAAATATGCAAGAGAAAATAAAATACCATTTTTAGGAATATGCTTAGGAATGCAAATGGCAGTAGTAGAATTTGCAAGAGATGTACTAAAGTTAGAAGACGTAAACTCAGAAGAGTTTGAGCCAGAATGCAAAAATCCAGTTATTCATATAATGACAGACCAAAAAGTGATAACGAAAAAAGGTGGAACAATGAGATTAGGAAGCTATCCTTGCCAAATAAAAGAAGGAACACTTGCATACAAAATATATAAACAAAAAAATATAAATGAAAGACATCGTCACCGTTTTGAATATAATAACGACTATAGAGAAGAAATGGGAAAAGCAGGACTTACAATTTCAGGAACATCACCAGATGGAAGCTTGGTAGAAATAGTAGAAATAAAAGACCATCCATTTTTTATAGCAGGGCAATTCCACCCAGAATTTAAGTCAAGACCAGATAGACCAGCACCATTATTTGTGGAACTTGTAAAAGCAGCAAAAGAAAGAGAATAAAGTGGTAAAAAAATTGTAAATTTAAAAATAACAAAGCAGAAAATAGGCCAACATTTTGTTGTATGAAAGATAAAAATAAAATAAACAATTAAAGTGTATAAAACCACCAGATTTGGAGAAAATAATTCCAAACGAGGTGGTTTTATGAAATTAAAAATAAAAAGAAAATTAAAGCCAATAATAATTGTTGGCGTACTATTTGCAATATTTCTAGGGTATAATGTATTTTTAAGAAATGAGGAAGTATTGGCACTTTCAAAGTATGGTTCAAGAGGAGCAGAAGTAACACAAATACAAACCAAATTAAAAAGATGGGGATATTATAGTGGAAATGTAGACGGAAGATATGGAAGTCAAACCTTAGCAGCAGTCAAATATTTTCAAAGAAAAAACGGATTAACAGTAGATGGAATAGCTGGAACCAATACCTTAAGGGCAATGGGAATATATACCTCTTCAACTTCTTCAAGTTCAAGCAGCAATTCAAATAATGTAAACTTATTAGCAAGGCTTGTGTATGGAGAAGCAAGAGGAGAACCATATACAGGGCAAGTTGCAGTTGCAGCAGTTGTACTAAATAGAGTAAAGAGTTCAAGCTTTCCAAATACAATAGCAGGAGTAATATATCAAAATGGGGCATTTGATGTAGTAAAAGACGGACAAATAAATTTAACACCAAATAGTACAGCACTAAAAGCAGCACAAGATGCATTAAACGGCTGGGACCCTTCATATGGAGCCATATATTACTTTAATCCAAACACAGCGACCAACAAATGGATATGGTCAAGACCAATGACAGTAACAATTGGAAATCACAGATTCTGTAAGTAAATTTATATATTGACAATATTATACAAAAATATTCAAAAGGAGAACATTAAAATTTAGTGTTCTCCTTTTGAATGTGCGAGCAAAAATAAAAAATAAAAAATATATAATGCACAGAAATCTTAATTTGTATTTTTTCTTGACAAATAGCCCATGAATTGATAATATATTTTTGAAAACAATAGGAGGTTTGGCAATGAAACTATATCCAAAAGCTTATTTTAAAAATGTAAAAGAAATAACCATAGACTTTTTAAACGAAAACAACATAAAAGCACTAATACTAGATGTAGACAACACAATAATAGACTTTGACAAAAAAATGTTAGAAGGAACAGAAAAGTGGTGTGAAAATTTAAAAAAACAAGGAATAAAATTTTTCATATTATCCAATAGCAATAAAAAAGAAAAAGTAGAAATGGTAGCAAAAAAACTACAAATTCCATACATACATTTTGGAACAAAGCCATTAAAACGAGGATTTAAGAAAGCTGCAAAAATACTACAAGAAAAAAACGAAAACATTGCAGCAGTAGGCGACCAAATATTTACAGATGTAATAGGCGCAAATAGATGCAAAATGTTTTCAATATTAGTAGAACCAATTGCCAAAAAAGACATATTAGTAACAAAAATAAAAAGGCCATTGGAAAATTACATAATAAAAAAATATCAAAAATCAATATAAAAGTAGGAGAAAAAAATGTATATAAACAATATAAACATAATATACTATATAATAGTAGGAATTTTAGGATTAATAGTAGGACAATTCGTAGATTGGTGTAACATAAGACTTCCAGAATATAAAAAAGTATTCTCAAAAGAATTTTTTACAGAATATATGAAAAATTTCAAACCGAAATATTTGTTGATGTTTGGAACAGCATTTTTATATATGGCAATTTTATATTTTAAAGGTTGGAGCAGTGAGCCAATAATGCAACTAAATTTGTTAAAATATCTAATTTTAACACCTATGCTTTTATCAGCATTTGCAATAGATTGGAAACTACAAATAATACCAAATCGATTAAATTTAACAATGTTTGAAATAGGTCTAGTATTTATGCTAGCTCAAGGAATGCTTAATATAAACCAAGGAATAAACTTGTTACTTGGCTCAATAGTAGGAGCAGGCATCTTTTTAATAATTACATGTATTGGGGGACTAATTGCAGGCAAAGAAGCAATGGGCTTTGGTGATGTAAAATTAATGGGAGCTTTAGGCTTGTTTTTTGGATGGGAAAAAATAATAGCAATATCATTAATAGCATTTTTATTAGCAGCAATTATCAGCATAATACTTCTTGCAAGCAAGAAAAAGAAAACAGATGAATACATACCATTTGGACCATTTATAGTAATATCAGCATTTATAGTAACATTAGTTCCATTTGACATTCTAGTAATAGCTTTAATAAAAATATTTACATTAGGAATGGCATAAAAGTAGCAAAAAAGTAAAAAAATAGGTAGAAAGTAGGAAATCCTATGAACACAAAATTAAAATGGTTAAGAGATAAAATAAAATTACAAAATATGCAAGGAATGATTGTTTCAAACCCTGTAAATGTAAGGTATTTAACAGGAATTGTTGCAGAAGGTACACTTTTAATTACAAGAAAAGAAAATATATATTTAACAGATGCAAGATATATAGAAGAAGTAAATTCAACATTAACAATAGATGACGGGATAATTGTGTGTAATTATAAAGATTTCAGTAAGGACGAGTATGAAAATTTCTTCTTATTTTGTGAAAATGTTGGATTTGAAGAAGAATATGTAACATATGCAAAATATAAGCAATATATGCACGAATACAAAGTAAATAACCTTCAAGAAACAGAAAAAGCAATAGAAAAGCAAAGAATGATAAAAGATGAAAAAGAAATAGAAAACATCAAAAAAGCATGTGAAATAACAGACGAATGCTTTAAATATATAGTGGATTTTATAAGAGTTGGGCAAACCGAAAAAGAGATAGCCTTTGAAATAGAAAAATATTTTAAAACACATGGAGCAGAAGACTTGGCTTTTGAAACGATAGTAGCATCAGGAAAAAATTCTTCAAAACCACATGCTGTGCCAACAGACAAAAAAATAGACTTAGGAGATGCAATAACAATAGACTTTGGGTGCAAATATAATGGCTATTGTTCAGATATGACAAGAACTATATTTATGGGATTTGTGCCAGAGGCAATAAAACCAATATATGATTTAGTTTTAAAAAATCAAAAACAAACAGAAAAAGAACTTAAAGAAGGAGCAAACATAAAAATTGTATCAAGAATGGTAGAAAATGATTTCAAATTACATGGATATGATTTAGTACATGCTTTAGGCCATGGAGTAGGGCTAGACATTCATGAAGTTCCATTTATACATGGAAAAAATGATGCAAACCTAAAAGCAAACATGGTAATAACAAACGAGCCAGGAATATATGTACCAGGAAGATTTGGAGTAAGAATAGAAGACACGGTTTTAATTACAAAAAATGGATGTATAAATTTAACAAAATCTGATAAAAATTATATAGTATTAGAGCCAAGAAAATAAAGAAAAGAAAAAGTAATTAAAAATATGTAAATAAAACTATTCGTGCAAATAGTAAAATGGCAAAAAACACTTGATTTTTAAGCAAAAATATAGTAAAATAATAAACATTGATAAAACGAAATAAAAAATATAATAAAGTTTCATTAAAGTGAAACAAATAAAAGGAGGAAATAAAATGGCAGAAGTATACATGGCAGGAGATTTTAGAAATGGAACAACATTTGAAATGGATGGAAACGTATTTAAAGTAGTAGAATTCCAACACGTAAAACCAGGAAAAGGAGCAGCATTTGTTAGAACAAAATTAAAAAACGTTATCACAGGAGCAGTTTTAGAAAAAACTTTTAACCCATCAGAAAAATATCCAGGAGCAGAAATTGAAAAAAGAGATATGCAATATCTATATGTAGATGGAGATTTATATTATTTCATGGATAATGAAACATATGAGCAAATGCCTTTAAACAAAGAACAAATAGGAGATGCTTTAAAATACATAAAAGAAAATATGTCAGTAAAAGTACTTTCTTATAAAGGAAAAGTATTTGCTGTAGAACCACCTATGTTTGTAGAATTAGAAGTTACTTATACAGAACCAGGATTTAGTGGAAATACAACAACTACATCAGGAAAACCAGCAAAATTAGAAAATGGTTACGAAATATCTGTACCACTTTTTGTAAACATTGGAGATGTAATTCGTATAGATACAAGAACTGGCGAGTATATGGAAAGAGTTTAATAGAAAAGAGGAATTAAACATATGTCAGTATTAGGCGAAAACTATAAAAAAATTATTACAGAAATTGAAGGGAAAATAACAAACCCTGAAGATTTAAAATTTGTAAAAGAAAAAATAGCAGAATTATTCATGTCATTTATGGAAACAGTAGATAGCTTAGTAAATATAACAGACGAAAAAATCAAAAATATAGAAGAAAAGCAAGCAAATATTGAAAATAGAATTAATGAAATAGAAACAGACATATATGAGGTAGAAGATGAAAACAATAATTTTGATTTTGAAATTGTTTGTCCATATTGCGACTATGAATTTACAACATCAATAGAAGGAAGAACAGAAATAGTATGTCCAAAATGCAACAATGTAATAGAACTTGACTGGAATGATGACGAAGACGATTGCTGTGCAGGACATTGTCATAGCTGCCATGGCTGTGGTGAAGAAGAATATGACGACAATGACGATGATGAATATGAAGAAAACGACGAAGATGACGATATGTAAAAGCAATCCTGTTCATAAAAAAATGAACAGGATTGCTTTTTGGTGGAGGTGAGGAGAGTCGAACTCCTGTCCAATATCTTTTCCATATGAACTTCTACGAGTGTAGTTTGTTATTAAAATTCCCACTATAATTCATTAACAAACAAACGAAAAATAATAGTAGCCATTAAAGTACCCGCTATTTTTATGGCAAAAAATAGGTTCGTTTCCCACTAAATCGACGCCTTATATAAAATGTGGGGATTTTATATAAAACGTTAGCGCCCTTAGGCAGCTAAAGCAAATTCTCTTTGATCTGCGTTTATATTTATTTTCCCGTTTTTTAAAGTGGCAAACGAGAATCCACTACTCGCTATTCATACTTCTAAAATACTGTCGAAACCAATTACACCCCCGAATATTACAGTTACTTAATTATTATACAATATTTAGGCAGCAATTTCAAGAAAAAACACAATAAATTTAAGTTTACATATTGCAAAAATAAAAGGAATAGTATATAATACTGATGATTATTACATAAATGTTAATGTGTTACAATTCTATTAAATGTATATTACAATTTCGTTAATATTATTGACATATCATTTAAAATAGGTAAAATAAAGTGTATAAAAGCAAAGGAGACCTATATGAGAGTAATTGCAGGAAAAGCAAAAGGAACAAAAATAAACTCTGTAGAAGACGTAACCACAAGACCAACTTTAGATAGAGTTAAGGAGCCTTTGTTTAGTATAATTCAAAATTATCTTGAAGATGCAAATGTCTTAGATTTATTTGCAGGAAGTGGAGCACTTGGAATAGAAAGCTTAAGCAGGGGGAGCAAACAAGCCACATTTTGTGATAAATCATATAAAGTAATAAAAATATTAAAAGAAAATTTAAAAAAAGCAAGACTAGAGGAACAAAGCATAGTAATATATAAAGATTATAAAAAATGTTTAGAACAAGCCAAAAATAAATATGATATTATTTTTATAGATCCACCATATAAATTAGATATTGGCGTAGATGCAATAAAAAAAATTATAGACCTAAAGCTACTTGCAAAAGAAGGAATTATAATATTAGAAACAGACGAAGAAGAAAGAGATATAAAAGAATTAGAAAAATTAGAAATAGAAATATATGATAAAAGAAAGTATGGTAGAGTAAAACTTCTATTCTTACGCGAAAGGGGCTAAACAATGGAAATATTTACATTATTAGAAACATTAGAGGAGATGTTAGAAAGTAGCAAATCAATTCCTTTTTCTAATAAAGGTATTGTAGATAAAGAGGAAATGTTAGAAATAATAAAGGAAATACGTTTAAAATTACCAGAGGAGCTAAAACAAGCTAAATGGGTAAAAGAAGAAAGACAACGTATTTTAGTCGAGGCACAAAAAGAAGCTGACGGAATTGTTAAAGAAGCAGAAAATAGAATTATATCAATGATAGATGAACATGAAATTACAAGAAAAGCATATGAACAAAAGGCAGAAATAATAGAAACAGCAAACGAAATGTCTAGGGAAATTACAAAAGGAACAAAAGACTATGCAGATAGCATTTTACAAAACATAGAAAATGCTTTAGTAAATGCATTAGAAACAATACAAAATAATAGAAAAGAATTAAAATAAAGTAACATAACAATCCACAACTTGTTAACAAATTGTGGATTGTTTTTTTTACTGTTTTTTGGGGACGGAGTAAAAAAACGGTCAATACCCATTGGGGACGTTTCCTTTTGGTACATTAAACACAAAATAAGAGTATATATATTATTTTTATACCTTGGTGTCGCGGCCAGCCTATTATAA
>USFC01000062.1 GCA_900553865.1 uncultured Clostridium sp. | reverse complement strand
TAAGACATTTTCTTAAATGATTTATTAAGACATTATCATAAATGAATTATACAAAAAACTACAATTATCAACATTTTGTTGTAAAAATGTGCATAATATGATAAAATACCAAAATAAAAAGAAAAGAAGGTAGAAAAAATGAGAATAAGATTTAAACCATGGGCAAGGCCAGAATTAGAAGCCAGCAAATTTTATATAAATAAGCCAGAAGATTATAAAGGAAAATGGAAAAGTTTATACAAAAATAATGCACCATTTCATATAGAGTTAGGGTGTGGAAAAGGAAGTTTCATTTCAAAACTTGCAGTAAAAAATAAAAATATAAATTATTTAGCGATAGATTTAGTAGATGCAATGCTAGGATTAGCCAAAAGAAATATAGAAGAAACATATAAAAACGAAAATCAAGAAATAGACAATGTATATTTAACAAGATTTGATATAGAAAGAATATTTTTAATATTAGAAAAAGAAGATAAAGTAGAAAGAATATACATAAATTTTTGCAATCCATGGCCAAGAGGAAAACACCACAAAAAAAGGTTGACACATACAAAACAATTAGAAAAATATAAAGAATTTTTAGTGGAAGGTGGAGAAATATATTTTAAAACAGATGATGACAATTTATTTGAAGATAGCTTAGTTTATTTTAAAGAAGCAGGTTTTAAAATAGTAAAAAATACACATAATTTGGAAAGCGAAGAAAACTTTTGGGAAAACATAGAAACAGAGCATGAAAAAATGTTTAAAGAGCAAGGAATAAAAATAAAAGCATTAATCGCTAGAAAGCTACAAGAAGGTTAAAAGTTGAGACTGAAAATTTAAATATAATAAAAATTAAAAATTGAATAAAAAACTTTTCTTGGTAGAAACTAAATCCTATAAAGGAGTGAAAAGTATGTTTTTACCAAGAGAAGTTTTTTTCGAAAAAGAAGCAGAAAATTATGAGCTAGGAAAAAGGATATTAGAAAGGTATAGAGAGAAAGGAGTACCTTGTAAAGAAATTGAAAACCATAATAATATTGAAGAAATGAGAAAAAAGGAAAATAAAGAATTTTGCAACATGAAGCAAAATCTAATTATAGGAATAAGAAAAACACATAAATTCGTACCAAATAATAAAATATCAGACTATTTAGTGCCATATACATCTTCACGGATGTATTGCAATGTGTATGTACTGTTACTTAGTTTGTAATTATAACAAATGTGCATATTTAAGGCTATTTGTAAATCGTGAACAAATGCTAGATAAAATAATAAAAACCTGTAATGAGAGCGAAAAAGAGTTAATACTAGAAATAGGAAGCAATAGTGACTTAATTTTAGAAAATACAATTACAGGAAATTTAGAATGGACAATAGAAAATTTTATAAGTAGAACAACAAAAGGATATTTAACCTTTCCAACAAAATTTGGTATGGTAGAACCAATTTTAAAGCTAAATCATGGCGGAAGGATAATAGTAAGAGTAAGTGTTAATCCACAAGAAATAATAAATAAAATAGAAATAGGAACTTCACCTTTAAATAAAAGGGTAGAGGCAATAAACAAATTGAAAGAGGCAAACTATAAGGTAGGAATTTTAATAGCTCCAATAATATTAGTAGAAAATTGGAAAGAACAGTATGAAGAATTAATAAAATATTTAGCTGAAAATTTAAGCGAAAAAGCAAAAAAACAAGTGTTTTTTGAACTTATTTTTATGACATATAGCTATATTCATAATGCTATTAATACAGAGGCATTTCCTAACAATCCTGTACTTTTCGATAAAGAAAAAATGACAGGAAGAGGCAGAGGCAAGTATACTTACAAAAAAGAAGTTAGGCAAGAAGCGGAAGAATATATAAGAAGGCTTATGAAAAAATATTTTCCAAATAATGAAATAAAATATATTGTTTAAAAAGTAGAAATGTAAATATTTGAGAGTAACATTTTTTAATAAATGAGAATAATATATAGTACAAACAATATATATTGTTTTTTATATAGATTTTAAGGCAAATGGCTTAAGATTTTCTTAATTCATCTGCCTTAATAAATTAAATGATTTTGCGGAACTAAAACGAAAAATAAAAATAAAGAAATTGAA
Source organism: uncultured Clostridium sp. (assembly GCA_900553865.1). Lineage (GTDB taxonomy): Bacteria > Bacillota > Clostridia > TANB77 > CAG-508 > UMGS1663. The sequence goes on along the minus strand of USFC01000062.1, from coordinate 7,165 downwards.
ATAACTTTGAAAATGTTAACATAAGTGTTGAAATACATAAAAAGATGTGTTAAAATAAACAATTGTATAAAAGTATGTAGTAAGTTTTACCGTTTTATACAGCAGGAGTAGTAAAACATAAGTTGAAAAGGCTAATGCCGGGAGGTAAAAATGAACGAAATCAGTTCCAAAGTAGAAGCGTACAAAAAACGAGTAAAGGAGCTAAAAGAATTAATGGCTAAAGTGCAAAGTCAAAAAGAAGCTATTATAAATGACTTAAGAATACTATGTGAGCGCAGGTACTATGAATTTGAAGAGCGGGAAATTGAAATAAACCGGATGTGTGAAATGAAGGTATTCTGTCCTAAAATAATAGTGCCAGCAGGCTACAGGGTGGAAAACATTGATTACAGTGCAGATTTGAACAATTCAGATATTACAGTAAAGTGGAAATATACAGTAATAAACAAAAATACTTGTGAAAGAATGGAAGTAATGGCTAGAGGCTATGCTAAGCACTTTATGGAGTGTTCATATGAAAATGAGATAGGCATAAAAGTAAAAAGAAATTCATTTGCAAAAGAACCTTTGGCTAATGTGGTCTTTGGAGAGATAAATGTAAGTGTAACATTTGCAGGAGAAGTATTTGAGTTTAGAACAAATGTAGGAATTTCCAGAAGCCTGAAAAGAGATATTCTGCAAAAAGAAAAAATTTCTGAAAAAGAACTGCAAGCAAAAATTGCTGAATTCAATCAAAAAAGAAAAGATGAGAATGAAGAAAAAAGAGAAGCAATAAAAGCAGTTTTCCAAAAGTACAGGGAACCTAACAAAAGTTTGGAAAAAGTAGAAGAATTAAAAACAGAGAGCCTTAAGAGAAGGAGATATGTAGCTAAAGGAAAAAAGTACTATATTGGCTTAAGCTTAGAAACGTCGGAATACTTAGATGCTATCCAAATTTTTAGTGGTAGTAACAAAATAATGTTGGAAGTAATTAATAAAAAAGAAAAAAGATTAATTACTGTAACCAATGTTGCAGACGGAAGCTTGGTATGCCAAAGAGAAGTCGTTTTGGAAAAAAGATTAGACGAAGATAAGAAAGAACTTATTGAAAATGAGCTTCGGCTTATCATGAATGTAGTTGAAGAAGACTAAGGAACGAAAAATGCTATGGCTGTTTGCCGTAGTATTTTTTTTATGCAAACTATTGTAATATCTGACCAAAAAAGGTATAATAAAACCCAAGGTTATATTGAAAAGAAAAAGAATGGAGTGGATAAAATGAAGGTAAGTAGGGAAGAATTATTACATATTGCAAAACTTGCAGATTTAAATATAAAAGATGAAGAAATAGAAAAATATTTATTGAATTTACAAGATATATTAAACTTTGCAAACCTTGTGAATAATGCACCAGTAGAGGGTTTAGAAGAAACTTGTGGAGTAAATGAAAATTATAATGTATTTAGAAAAGATGAAATAAAAGTATTTGAAGATAATGAAGCATTAATGGAAAATGCACCAGAAAAAGAAAGAAATATGTTCAAAATACCAAAGGTAATTCAATAAACAAATGTAAATAATAGGAGGAAAACAGATGGATATTACTAAATTAACAGTACATGAGTTAAAAGAAAAGCTAGCAAAAAAAGAACTTACAGTGCAAGAAATAACTAAAGCATATGTAGATAAAATAAATGAAAAAGAAAAAGACATAGGAGCCTTCATTACAACCTTATGTGATGAAGCTTTAGAAGAAGCAAAAGACATACAAGAAAAAATAGATGCAGGAGAAATAAAAGGAGAATTAGCAGGAATACCAATAGGAATAAAAGACAATATGTGCACTAAAGGAATAAAAACCACATGTGCTTCAAAAATGCTAGAAAACTTTGTATCTCCATATGATGCAACAGTTGTAGAAAAATTAAAAAAGCAACATATGATAGATTTAGGAAAACTAAATATGGATGAGTTTGCGATGGGAGCTTCTACAGAATATTCAGCCTTTCACATAACAAGAAATCCAAGAAATTTAAACACAGTACCGGGAGGCTCTTCAGGAGGAAGCGCGGCAGCAGTTGCAGCAAACCTAGTACCTTGGGCATTAGGTTCAGATACAGGTGGGTCAATTCGTCAGCCAGCAGCATTTTGTGGGGTTGTAGGGTTAAAGCCAACATATGGTTTAGTTTCTCGTTATGGGTTAGTAGCATTTGCGTCATCTTTAGACCAAATAGGTCCGATTACAAAAGATGTAGAAGATGCAGCAATACTTTTAAATGTAATTGCAGGACATGATGAAAGAGATACTACTTCAGAAAATAGAGAAAAAGTTGATTACACAAAATGTTTGAAAAATGATGTAAAAGGTTTAAAAATAGGTGTTCCAAGAGAATTCTTTGGAGAAGGAATAAATGAAGAAGTAAAAGAAAAACTTGAAGCAGCAATAGAAAAATACAAAGAGATGGGAGCCGAAGTGGAAGAATTTTCACTAGATATTGCAGACTATGCATTAGCAACATATTATATAATTGCATGTGCAGAAGCAAGCTCAAACCTAGGAAGATTTGATGGAATAAGATATGGTTACAGAACTAAAAACTTTACAGATTTAAAAGAAATCTACAGAAATTCAAGAAGCGAAGGCTTTGGAGACGAAGTAAAAAGAAGAATAATACTAGGCACATATGTATTATCTTCAGGATATTATGATGCATATTACAAAAAAGCACAACAAGTTCGTACATTAGTTAGAAAAGAATTTGATAAGGCCTTTGAAAAATATGATATTTTATTAACACCAACATCACCAACAGTAGCTTTTGAAATTGGTACAAGGTCTACAAATCCATTAGAAATGTATTTAGCAGATATTTGTACAGTTTCTGTAAATATAGCAGGTTTACCGGGAATTTCAATTCCATGTGGAGAAGATAGTAAAGGCATGCCAATAGGAATGCAACTAATAGGAAATAGATTTGAAGAAGAAAAAATATTAAATGCAGCATATACTTATGAGAAAGCTGAACACTAGGGACGGTCCTTTTCGTTCCAAAATCGGAACAAGAGGGACACTCCTTATTAAGTAGAAAATAGAAACCAGATAGGAGTTAAAGGAGGAAAAAATGGCAAAGGAAGATTATGAAGTAGTAATAGGATTGGAAGTTCACGCAGAGCTTTCAACAAAAACAAAAATATTCTGCAGTTGTCCTACAGAATTTGGAGCAGAACCAAACACACATGTATGCCCAGTATGTATGGCCATGCCGGGGGCACTTCCAGTGCTAAACGAAAAAATAGTAGAATATGCAGTAAAGGCAGGACTTGCTACAAATTGTACAATATCTAGAGATAGCAAAAATGATAGAAAAAATTACTTTTATCCAGACCTTCCAAAATCATACCAAATATCACAATTTGACAAACCACTTTGTGAACATGGATATGTAGAAATAGAAGATGATGAAGGAAATAAAAAGAAAATAAGAATATTACGTATTCATATAGAAGAAGACGCAGGAAAACTAAACCACAATGAATTTACAGGAGGAAGTTTAGTAGACCTAAACAGAGCAGGAGTACCATTAATAGAAATAGTTTCAGAGCCAGATTTAAGGTCAACAAAAGAAGCAGAAGAATACTTGAAAAAATTAAAATCAATACTAGAATATATAGAAGTATCAGACTGTAAGATGCAAGAAGGTTCTTTTAGAGCAGACGTAAACGTTTCTGTAAGGAAAAGAAATGCAACAGAATTTGGTACACGTACAGAAATGAAAAATATGAACTCATTTAGAAGCATAATAAGAGGAATAGAATATGAAACACAAAGACAAATAGAAGTGTTAGAAAATGGAGGAAAAGTAGAGCAAGAAACCTTAAGATGGGATGATGTATCAGGAAAAACATTTTCGATGAGAGATAAAGAAGATGCACAAGATTACCGCTATTTTCCAGAACCAGATTTAGTAGCAATACGTTTATCAGAAGAATACATAGAAAATATAAAGAATAATTTACCAGAATTACCAGAAAGCAGAAAACAAAAATACTTAAGTGTGTATGGACTATCAGAAAAAGATAGTAGAATGCTTATTTCTTCAAAATATTTGTCAAACATGTTTGAAGAAGCAGAAAAAATATGTAAAAACGGAAAAGCTGTTGCAAACTGGCTATTGTCAGATGTTTCAAGAATATTAAACGAAAACGAAATGGAAGCAGATAGTATACCATTTACAGCTGAGCAACTTGCCAAAATGATTGAATTAATAGATAAGGGAATAATAAGCTCTGCAATAGGTAAAAAAGTACTAGAAGAGCTATTTGAAAATCCAAAAGATCCAGAAGAAATAATAAAAGAAAAAGGGTGGCTTCAAATATCAGATGAAGGAGCAATAAAAGAAATAGTTAACAAAATATTAGAAGCAAATCCAGCATCAGTAGCAGATTTTAAAGCAGGAAAAGATAGAGCACTTGGATTTTTAGTAGGTCAAGCAATGAAAGAAACAAAAGGAAAAGCAAATCCACAAATGCTTAACAAAATGTTCTTAGAAGAATTAAAAAAGTAAAAAATAAAAAAATTGAGGTTATTTTTCGTAAAACCTCAATTTTTTTATGTTTAATTTTAAAATAAAAAACTGTGCACAATTTTTTAACTCATTACGCATTAGCTGCATTTAATTTTTTTGATAAGTTTGATTTTTTTCTAGCTGCTGTGTTTTTTGTTAAAACACCTTTTGTACAAGCTTGATCTATTTTTTTAGTTGCTTCTGAGAATAATATTTTTGTCTCTTCTGCATTATTGTTTTCTAAAGATTGTTCAAATTTTTTAACAGCTGATTTATATCCTGATTTAATCATGTTGTTTCTTGCAGTTTTCTTTTCGATAACTGAAACACGTTTGATTGCTGATTTGATATTTGGCATTTATGTTGCACCTCCTCTTGCTATTTTATTTTAACAAAAGCTATTCTACCATAAATATATTGAATTTGCAAGTGGTTAACAATAAATATTTATATATTCTTTATAAAAAAGCACAAGGGGAAAGGAAAAAAATTTTCCTTTTCCCTTGTTTGACTTAAGAATTCAAGAACTGTTCAGCAAATCTATTTAAATAATCACTGAACTTTTTTTCAAGTTTGCCTTCTTGATACGCAATTCCTTGACCAATCACAAACTTTCCTGTTTGTGTTTCAACTGTCATACGAATTGCAGTCCTTAAATTCTCTGCAGATTTTGAAATTTTCTTTATGCAGATACAGCTATTACCGCTTATATCAAATTCCTTTTGGAAATTTGGATACCTGTCTAATGGTATATTCTGCATACGACATAAAATTTCACTTTGATCTCCCATCGCTAAAATATCTGGGAGTATCTCTGCCAACTCAACTTGTATGGCAAATTTTGACATCTCAGAATAATCCTTTTTGTCTGTTAAACCAAAAATATTATTCCGAAGTGCAAGTTGAGCACCAGTGCACTTTTTCGATCTGTGCATTACAAAGCCTCCTTCCTGCTTTATACAATATATTGTAGCATTTTTATGTCTATCAGTCAATCATAATTTAATTTTTTTACTTGACTTTATTATTTTTTTTAATTATCATTTTTATATAATTTATTAAAGGAGACAAAATATGAAACAAAAGAATTTATTTAAACAAACTATTTATTTTATATCATTTGCACTAACTTTCATCTATATAATTTATAGAATTCTATTTACTTTACCAATTAACATGGATTATCTTAGTTTATTTTTAGGAATACTTGTACTAATTACAGAATTATGGGAAGCATTTGATTTTTTTATTTATTACTTCAACATTCTAAGAGATACCACTAAATCTTATTCATTCACCACTGTAAATAAATTATCCGAATGTCCAGATGTTGATGTTTTTATTGCAACATTAAATGAACATGAATCTTTACTAATAAACACTATTACATGCTGTAAAAATATTGATTATCCAGATAAAGCCAAACTACATATTTATGTTTGTGACGATGGTAATAGAGCAAATATAAAAAAATTATGTGAAAATATGAATGTAAATTATATAACAAGATTATCGAACAAAGATGCAAAAGCAGGTAATTATAATAATGCACTAAAACATACCTCTTCACCATATATAGTATTTTTTGATGCAGATATGTGTCCAACTCCTAATTTTTTAGAAATTGCACTTCCATATTTTTTATCTAATTCAAATAAAAAAATAGGATTTGTTCAATTTCCACAAAGCTTTAAAAATCCAGATATATTTCAATACAGATTTCACTTAGAAAACAACATTCCTTTTGAACAGGAATATTTTTATAATACTTTACAAATCAAAAAAAATGTAACAAATTCTGTAGTCTTTTGTGGTACTAATGCAGTTGTATCAAGAGCAGCTTTAAACAAAATTAATGGTTTTGCAACAGGTACAATTTCTGAAGATATTGCAACAGGTATGTTGATTGAAAATGCAGGTTATAAAGGTATTGCCTTAAATAATATTACTGCATATGGAAATTCAGTTACAGATTTTACAGGTTTTGCCAAGCAACGTTCTCGCTGGGCTAGAGGATGTGTTCAAATGTCAAAAAAATATAAAATATTTTCATGTAAAGGTCTTTCTATAAAACAAAAATTGGAATATTATTCATGTGTTTCCTATTGGTATTTTGGATTACGTAGATTAATATACTTAATTGCCCCTTTATTATTTAGTTTATTTGGAATTACTGTTATAAATTGTAATATAACAACATTTATTTGTTTATGGTTCCCATGTTATTTACTAAAACGTTTTGCAATAGACTTTTTAGAGCACAATAAAAGATCTTCAACTTGGAATACAATATATGAAACAATTTTAACTCCAATACTTGCACCTGCAGTAACAAAAGAATTTTTAGGATTTCATAATACAAAATTTGATGTTACACCAAAAGGAGTTGCAAGTAATAAAATGAGTAAAATAAATTTTAAAGTATTACTATTTCATTTAATATTTTTTATTTTAAACTTTGCAGGATTTATTATATCAGCTTTAAAAATATTTAATAATAATTTAGCATTATATATTTTACCATTAGTATGGACTTTATCTAATTCATTCTACTTGTTTAATGCTATTATTTTTGATTTACGCTTTAAAAAGTATAATTATAAAAAATTTGTACCAAATAA
>USFC01000061.1 GCA_900553865.1 uncultured Clostridium sp. | reverse complement strand
TTAGTGCTAATAAATAAAAATTTTTAAGACATTTTCAAAAATGATTGACATTTTTAAGTTGAAATTTTTATAGAATTTTAGTAAAATAGACATAGAGTCCCCCTCCCCAATAAAGAGGCAATTTTGAGAGGGTATGAAATTGTGAATTATTATGCTGGGCTAGGTCTTATTAGATGTCCAATTTTGCAGATTGGACATAAATTAAAGTCTTTTCCAGACACTTTCTTTAGTATTTCGAGAGAGGAAATATTTTCTTTAGTTAACACTTTTGTATTTGTGAGAGATTTACAAAGTGTTAATTTTTTTGTTTTATTTCTATTTCCCAATAATCCAAAGTGTCGTATCTTCATAAATCTAGGTGGTAATATATGTAATGTGAACCTTCTAATAAATTCTTCTGCATCTAATACCATTGTTTTCATTTTGTTATTATCTCTATAATCTTGCCATTTAAAAGTTACTTTACCATTGTCTATATTTAGTATTCTACTATTTGAAATTGCAACTCTATGAGTATATCTTCCTAAATATTCTATTACACTATTTGCATTTTTAAATGGTGGCTTACAATATACAACCCAATCCTTAGCATACAATGAAGATATGAATTTATCAAATTCTTGGGGTATTTTTAGTTCTTCAATTTCTTTGTAAAAATCAAGCTTTTCTTGTTTCCTGCAGCATATCAATTTTCCTCTAAATACTTTAGACAATACCTTTACTGGTATGAAAAAATTTTTTTACTATTTCTTCATTTTCCCAAGCTATCAAGCCCTCCAGCTGGTACTATACAATGTATATGTGGATGGTCTTTTAAGTTTTGCCCCCATGTATGTAGAATTGTTGTAAAGCCTATTTGTGCTCCTAGATATTTTTTATCATTTGCTAGTTCTTGTAATGTCTCTGATACTGCTTTAAACATTACATTATACATTTTTGTTTGATTGTAATATACAACTTTATTTAATATATCTGGTATTGTAAATACTACATGAAAGTATTGAACATTTAATACATTAAACTTTTGATTATATATCCATTTTTCTTTTGCAGAAGTCTGACATTTAGGGCAGTATCTATTTCTACAAGAGTTATAACTGATTTTTTTATGACCACAATGGTCACATATATCTTCATGTGCTCCCAATTCTGCTGTTCTACATTTTTCTATTGCATTTAATGTTTTCTTTACATATATTGGTAAATTGTGTTTTTCTTTATATTGTTTTCCATATTGTACTAATATATCTTGTAACTCGGGCATTTTCATCACCTGACCTATACAGTCTATCTAAAGGACTTACAATATCTTTTTCTACATTTGCAAGATGTAAATATTCCATTGTTGACCTTATTCCAGAATGTCCTAGTAACTTTTGTAAATGTAATATGTCTAAACCATTTTCTATTAAGTCAGTAGCAAAGTTGTGTCTTAATCCATGTACTGTTACTTTTCTTTTTATTCCTGCTTTTTTCCTTATTTCTCTAAATGCTATTTCTGGTCCAGATACAGTATATTTATCATTTGTTTGTTGCGAAATGAATAGATAATTTTCCTTATGAGTTGGTCTATATACTTTAAAATATTCTCTTAGAATGTCAAGATTTGTTTGTGATAGCAAAGTATATCTATATTTACTTTCTTTTCCTTCTCAGACTAATATTCTCATATTTTCACTATCAATATCTTGTATTCTTAAATTACACAGTTCTGATATTCTAAGCCCACCACCATATACTTTCATAAACATAGCTTTATATTTTAAACCGTAATCTTTCATTCTCACAAGCTTTAAAAAATCTTTTTAATTCTTCCTTTGTAAACATTTCTGGCTTATTCTTTTGTATTTTAAACAGTGGGATTCTCTTTAAATTCAATACTTTATTTAGTGTTGTACCATACATGAATCGTATTGCACTATTGTATGTATTTACATCTCGTCTTTTGTTTTTACAATCTTCTACTAGATATTTTAGAAAACTTCTAATATCATCTTCTGTTAATTCTTCAATATTTTTTCCTTTGTGAAAATCCATATATTTACTAACTCGCCAAATATATGATTTTTTTGTTCTTTCTGCTAAACCTCTAAATGTCAGGTCTTCTTCCATGTGTTTTATTATTTCTTCATTACACATAAAAAACTCCTTTCAATAAATATTTGTAGTTTTAATCTACATAATATCTATTTTAAAGAGTTTTTTATTCTTTTGCAAATTTATGTATAACTATACTTTTTGTTATCCACTGAAAATCCTAATATTTTCAATCCTTTTTGAACATATTCATTTTTCATAAAGTAATTCCATATAGTACTATTCAAATAGTTTTCTATCATTACTAATTCTATTCCTTTATCAATTCCAATATATTCTTTTGCAAACCAAGATTTAGATCCTTCTAAATTATATCCATCTTTAAGTCCATATTTTCCCCATAATTTAGGATAATTATTATAATAATATTCCATTGCTTTTATGCTTTCTTTTGGAGTAAATACTATTGAACCAATTGCACCACATGGAGTTACAGTACCATCATTTTCTACATTTAAATCTACATCACATGGCTTTGCACCACAACTTATATATCCTTTGGGAGACAAACAAGCTGTTAGTCCCCATGAATTTTCATTATAAGTTTTAAACCTCTCCTTATTGTCTATGCAATATTGTCTATTAGCTTTTGTCGCTTTAATTGAATTTTCAAACCAATCAATATTATCTTTATCTTTTAAATCTTTAAAATTAATCCACGCATGTGAGAATTGATATGTAAATAAAGTTCCACAATATGTATATATTATATCTTCTATATTTTTATAATTTGCTTTTTTTCTTTTAAAGTCATAATACATACTTTTATTTATTGGAAATGTAGGTGAACCTGTCCCTAAAATATATAACATTAATTGCTCTGCATACATATCCCAATGTCCCCAAAATCCTTTTTCTGGAGTATATCCCATATAAAAATAATTTGTATCTTTATTTCTATACCATTCCCAATTTATTCTTTTATATAATATTTCTGCTTTCTGCTTTACTGCTCCTCCAAAATATTCTCCTGCTGTTATTGCACCACATATAAATATTGCTGTATCTATTATTGATATTTCACAATTCCATTCTCTCTTACCATTTTGCATATTTACAAAGTGATAATAAAATCCATTTTCACTTTCTACATAATTTATAAATGTATCTAATGTTTTATCGGCTCTATTGTATGCATTTTTATAACTAATCCATTTGTGTTCTACTCCAATTATCAATGCCCCTAAACCATATCCTACAGAAGCTATGCTTGCTATATCATTTGCTAATATTGTTTTATCTCTTATCAATCCATATCCCAAACTTTTTTTATTAATATTAGCTTCTTTAATAAAAAAGTTATAACTCCTTTTAAGTTCTTTTAATATAAGTTTTTTCCCATAGCATTTAATTAATCTCATAAAAACAACACATCCTCTATAATAATTATAAAGTATGTGTTATACTAAAATCAATGGTTATTTATGGTCGTAGCATTATACTATAACTTAAACGACCACTGCGACAGCAGTTTAGTGCAATTACTATTCTTTTTTTATTTTTTAGATAATTAAAATTCCTTTCTATCCTCAATTATTTCTATATCCATTCTTTATATTTCTTTATATAAATTTTCTTTGCATAACTTGCTACAATACAATATAAGAATGTGACTCCAAATATCATGAAAATATATTTTAATGCAATTGGTGCTAAGCCTATTGCAGTTCCTAGAGGCGTGAATGGTACTAAAATTCCTATTATAATTAACAAAATTGAAGATATATAAACAGCTTTATGTGCATTACTTTGTATAAATGGTGTTTTTGCCGTTCTTATAATGTGCATTCCTATTAAATTTGATACTATACTGTAAGTGAACCATATTGTTTGAAAGTGTGTAACATCTCTAACTGTGAAAACAAACCATAATAGTAAAAATACAACTATATCAAATAGTGAGCTTACAGGCCCCATAAAAAACATAAACCTTTTTAAGCTTTTTATATTTAATTTTTTTGGCTTTCTAATCAATTCTTTATCTACATTGTCAAATGGAATTGTCATTTGTCCAAAATCATATAATAATCCCTCTACTAATAATTGAATTGGTGTTTCAGGTAAAAATGGTAGTACAATGCTTGCAATAATTACTGAAACTACTTCCCCAAAGTTAAAACTTGTTGCCATTTTTATATATTTCATTAAATTTACATATGTTTTTCTTCCGCTCCATTACACCATCTAGTAGTACATTAAGGTCTTTTTCAAGTAATATAATATCCGCAGTTTCTTTTGCTATATCAACTGCAGTATCAACAGAAATTCCAACATCGGAATTTGTTAACGCTGGACTATCGTTTATTCCATCTCCCATATATCCTACAACATTTCCATTTTGTTTTAAAACTCTAACAATCCTTGCTTTTTGTATTGGAGAAAGTTTTGCAAATATATTATTTCTTTTTAATAATCTTGATAATGCCACATCTGATAATGTATCTATTTTATTTCCTGTTATGATTTTTTTAGAATATATTCCAGCTTTATTACAAACACATCTTGTAACTTCAACATTATCACCTGTAAGAACCATAACTCTTATTCCTGCATTGTTTAAACCTTCTATTGCTTCTTTTGCACTTTCCTTTGGTGGATCAAGAAAACCAATAAAACCTAATAAAGTCATGTCTTTTTCATCAGTGCTATTAAAATCTTTTTTATTAGTTGTATTTTTTTTACTGATAGCAACAACTCTAAAGCCTTCCTCATTTAAGTCTTTGCAAATTTTTTTCATCTTTTCTGTTTTTTCATTTGTAAGTTTTTCCGTTTGTCCCTTATATTCAAATGTTGTACAAATATTTAGAATTTCTTCAACAGCACCTTTGGTTATTAATTCATCTTTATTATCAATTTCTACAGCTACAGATAAACACCTACGAGAAAAGTCAAAAGGAATCTCATCTATTTTTTTATATTTTTCTACACTATTCTCAATTCCAAGAGTTTTAGCTTTAGCAACTACTGCCTCATCTATATTACTCTTTAGCCCTGTTTGCAAATAAGCATTTAAAAAAGCATATTTTAAAATATCAAAATCTTCTTCTCCATTTACATTCAAGTATCTTTCCAGAACAATCTTATCTTCTGTCAATGTTCCTGTCTTGTCTGTACAGAATATGTTCATTGCTCCAAAGTTTTGAATTGAATCTAACTTCTTAACAATAGTCTTCTTTTTTGACATTCTCACAGCACCTTTAGATAAACTTGAAGACAGAATAACAGGTAACAATAGTGGTGTTATGCAAATGGCTATTGCAACAGCAAAAGTAAATGCTAGAATAATATCATGTTTTTCCACATTTATTAAAAATACTATTGGAATCATAAATATCATAATTCTAATTAATAATTTACTTATACTTTCGATTCCTTTTTGAAATGCTGTTTTTTCTTTTCCAGAAGTTACGGTATTTGCTATTTTTCCAAAATATGTTGAATCTCCAACTTTTATTACAACACCTTTTGCCGAACCAGATATAACATTTGTACCCATAAAACAAATATTATCAAAGTCTGATATGCTGTCTAATCCTTCTTGATTGTTTTCTAATTCAACAGTTTTCTTTATATTATCTGATTCTCCCGTTAATGAAGCCTGTCCTACATATAAGTCTTTTGATTCGATTATTCTTAAATCAGCCGGTATAATACTTCCAGCAGACAATAAAACAATGTCTCCTAAGGTTACATTTTTAACTGGTATATTTATTTCTTTGTTATCTCTAATAACTGTAGTAGTTGTTTCAACTATCTCCCTTAATTTTTCTGCTGCTTTATTAGACCTATATGACTCGAAAAAGTCTAACAATGTACTTGCTGTAACTAAAATTGCTATAACTATTATATTTGCATAGCTTGGTTCTATTGCTAAATATATATCTGTATATATTAAGATAATTGAAATACCAATTAAAATGCAGTTAAAAGGTGTTAGTAAACTTTGTAATAAATAATTATACCACTTCTTAGGTTTAGCCTTTTTTGTTTCGTTAAGGCCAAATTTCTTAATATTAACTTCTGCTTGTTTATTAGTAAGTCCTTCTTCATTTAAGTTATGCTTTTTTAAAAATTCATCTCTTTGTGTAGTACTGTCTTCTCCATACATTTTTAACACATCAACATTTTCTTTTGAATCACTCATATTTACACCTCTTTACAAAAAATATAAACTAAATATAATCCAATCGTGGTTTATATGGTATTATTCAGGTATCCCGTATGCTTCAATTTTAGAAGAAAAGTCATTTCCTACATATTTTGAAAGTTTTACACTTATATTTTCGCTAAAACTAAAATAACCATATTTCAATTCCACATCTTCATAATAATTTTCACTTTTCCCTATAATTTCATTAGTGCTTTTTTTATAAATTGTACAAACAATTTTTACTACTTTATATTTTTCAACAGTGTTTTCTTTATAATGTCCTAGACTTACATGTACTTTTGCAATATTGGAATCCACATTTGTACTGTTTGAGCAACTAACTTCTACCCATTTAGCATTAGAATATTTATTTTCTATTTTCGAATTTGTATTATTAGCAGTATTAGTTGATTCACTAATATTACTATTATTGTTTGAAATCATACTTAAACATAAAATTATAACAGCAATTATTAGAGTAACTATATATAAAGTTTTATTTATTTCTTTTCCTACTACTAATTCTTCTAACTTGTTCTTGCAGAATAACATTATCATTGCATATTGTATTATTGTTGCAACTATATTTATTATCAAGTTTCTTGTTAAATCATTTGTTAATCCTGATAAAATACGAGTTGAAAACTTAAATGACATATATGTAAATAAAATATTTATTACTAATAAAATGATTAAAAAAATAAAAATATTTTTTAAAACTTTATCAAGATTATACGAAGTTATATTTGCTTCCTTTAAGCTCGTTTCTATTGCTGATGAGCTTACCTTCCAAAATCCAAAAATAGCTAGTAAAAAGTTAGCAATCAGTTGAAGTTGTGTAGGTAAAATTTTCGATAATACTTCACTGATAATACTAATAACTATACCAATTAAAATTGCTCCTATAATATAGTTTCCTATAAATTTCTTAGTAAATTTTCCTGTATCATTGTTTTCAATATAATCCATTTTTCTATCTCCTTACAATATTTTTAATATATTTTATCATTATTGTTTTATTTTCACAATACCTTTTATCAAAGTGTATCCAAAGCTTCGTCCTCATAGCAGCTAAAATGGCTGACTATTGACAAAAAAAGTTTTTATGATAGACTAAGTAAAACAGTATAAACTTTGGAGGTAAACAAATGTCAAAAGAGATAAGAGAATTATACCAAAAACTATATAATGAAAATTATACCTTATTAGAAGTAAAGAAAAAAGAAGTAAATAGAGAAAATGCTGCTACTGATTTTTCTTTTGCAAAGTCTATAGTTTCTTATCGTTTGTATGATATTATTCGTAACATAATTTCTACTTTGTCGGTTACTTTACTACTACCAGTTATGCTTACTAATCCTAAAATCGTTGTTTATATTATATTACCAATTGGTCTGCTAATAGCTTTTATAGCATTAATATACCAAATTGTAGTATTTCCTAGAAAATCAATACAAAAAAACTTTAATTTAACCATTTCTACTAAATATAAAAACGAATATAATTATGTATTTTGTGAATTAATTTGCAAACCTATAATCGAGCACATAGTTCCTAATAGTAAATATGACCATAATTTTGGTATGCCTCAAGAAATTTATGACAATATGGGATTTTCTGCTAATCATGAATTATATTTTTCAACAGATAACATTAGTTTAAGCGATGAACCAAACTTAACTATTTCAAAAGTCCATTCTAAATTTAAAGAGCGTAATCTTTATGGTTTTTTGTATTCTACATTATTTTATGGTATAGCCAGCAATTATAAACTTGATTTTGACCTTCCTCTATCTATAAGGATTCGTAATAAAAAATTAGGCAGTTTAAAACTAAAAAATACAGTTCAATTATCCAATGAAGAATTTAACCAATATTATGAAATACACACCAATAACATCGATTTATTAGGCAAATATTTTACTAATAGAATGATGGAATATTTTATTGAATTGGCTGAAAAGAATATAAATTTAGAGGTAAATATTTTTCAAGATAGAATTTGTACTAGGTTATATTATAAAGATTTTTTATCTTTTTATATAGAAAGCAAACTCGATGAAGAAGATGAAGAAAAGGTAGTTAATAGCTGCAATTTTATTTTAGCAATAATAGAAACAAATAAATTCCTTGTAAAGGAACTTAAAAATATTTAAAACACTATAATAACATAGTTTATTATGCTGCTTGTAAGTTTTAAATATGTTATTTCTTTTTCTCCTTTTCCCATAATGCAATAGAAAAACAAAAAAAGAACACCATATCGAAATTAACTTATTTCAACATGGGTTCGCAGTATTGGAGCAGGTAGCGGGAATCGAACCCGCATAGCCAGCTTGGAAGGCTGGAATTCTACCATTGAACTACACCTGCATTTAGTCTGCTCCTTAGAACGATTATTATTGTAATCCAATATAAAATAAATGTCAATACTTTTTTGAAAATTTTTTACAAATTTCAAATAGCCATAGATTATGAACAGTAGGTGAATTTTATGAGAAAGTTTTATAATATCTCTTTTAAGAAAGTAAAAAAAGTGCTATTATATCCAAGAAAATAAAACAATTTATTAATAACAACAATTTCAAAAGATAATAAAAGAAAGGAAGACTTTTAATTATGGAAAATGAATTAGTAATAAAACCAAGATATACTCTTTCAGAAGAGCTTATGAGTGCAATATCACACGGAATAGGAGTATTGCTTGCAATAGCTGGAATGGTGTTATGTATAGTAAAATCAGCATCTGATGGCAGTGCAGTAGGGGTTGTAAGTTCGTCATTATATGGAAGTTTTATGATAATATTATATTTAATGTCAACTTTATATCATAGTTTTAAGCCAAATATAACAGCTAAAAAAGTATTCAGGATTTTTGATCATTGTAGTATTTTTTTACTTATATTTGGAACATATGTACCATACACATTAGTAACATTACATGGAGCTTTGGGATGGACTTTATTTGGAATAGTTTTAGGTGCTGCTGTTTTAGGAATAGTACTAAACTCAATTAATCTTGAAAAATACAAGAAAATGTCTATGATATGCTATTTAGTAATGGGATGGGCTATTATTG
>USFC01000060.1 GCA_900553865.1 uncultured Clostridium sp. | reverse complement strand
TATTTACATTAAAAGCTCCTATTGCAAAGTGCTCTTTCATTGATTTTTCAAACATATCCTTAGTTGTTACTAATGGCATATTTCATTCCTCCTTTGATTTTATAGTACTTACCTTTTATTTAGGTACAACTATTTTTTAGTAATATTATTACTAATTTATGGTTATTTTATTGCTTTTTTTATTCAAAGTCAATGTTTTTTACTAAATTAAATGTTTTAGAATATTATGTTCAAATATTGTTTAAATTAATAAAAAGTCACTTGAATTATTTGATTCTAATATCTCAAGTGACTTTTATTTTTATGAGATATCTATTACATTTTGTAATTTCATACATGGTATTTGCTCTATCTGATTTTCTTTTGCAAACAATAGTACTAAAAAGCCATCCAAAAGTCGGTTATTGGCTGATTTCACTACAGGTCGTGGTAAATGCCCATATTTTGTATAAAATTCTCTTATGAAATTGTATCTTTTACCATGTTTGTATTCTTCAGTCAGCAAAATTTCTGCATAAATTCTGTCTGAAGTATACTCATACCAATTATCTGGTAAATAAAAACCTTTTTCATATCGATACTCTTCATGCCTATGTAATAATTCGCTTTTGTATTGTTTTCTCTTTTTAGCATCTTGCACATTCATGTAATCAAAATACTCATTAAGAGTTAAATTGTTCTTTTTTTGATTACAATTAGTGCAACATGGTACTAAATTGTTCGTGATTGAGACTCCACCAAAATCCCGTGGATACATATGATCTAATGTCCGATTTTCTTCGTTCAATTCACATCCACAGTAATAGCAAGTGCTTTTCCCACGAAGTTCATATGTTGTATGGTACATTAATCTTTCAAATGATACATTGTTTTCACAATAAAGTATTTTATTATCTACAAATGCTTTCGAACCATCTTTCTCATAATAAAATTTCGTCGGTAAATCGATAATCATCTTTAAACCTCCTTATCCAATGTTTATGCTTTTGCGTATATGTGTTTTATTTTATGTATAACAATTAGATATACATGTACGCTTATACTTCAATCTTTATATAATCTTTCTTTTACTGTAAATAATCTATTTTAGCGTATTGCTATCATTTATTATAAGTGTACTGTACATAAATAGTACATCTTTATTTTCGAAAGTTACATACTCTTTTAAAAGCTTTGGTGATATATATCTAGTATCTATTACTGTTATTTTACTATATCCTGTTGCTAATAGTGGAATTATGCTACTTCCAAAAGAATCTCTAAATACTACTAATTCTTTTTCTTCTTTATATTCTGGATTCTCTATTGTAAGTATTGGCACTGCACCTGATAGGTATATATCATATTTGTCTAAACTATTTACTTTGCTTAAATTATAAATATTTGAATATTCCCCTGTTTCATAATTATATACTTTGCATTTTTTTAAAGTATTATTGATTAATATTTTTATTTCGTCATTTTCGATATTTTTTAATGCCAGTTGACCACTATACACTCCTTTAAAGTCTGCTATTTTCACTTGCTCATATTCCTTTTCTATTGTTACATTCATACTGTTTGCTATTTTGCTGGCTACTTTTAACATATTTTCTTGCTTCCAGTGTGTATCTGTTTTATAATAGTCTGTTAATTCAAGCATATCATCTATTTTTATATATTGTGCAAAAGGCAAATTTGTTTTTAGTATATTTTCCATTTTGTTATAATCTAGTTTTAAATTTCCATTGCTTACAAAATAATTTTTATCTGGCACCATGGTAAAATATATATTGTTATTTTTTAGCTCATACATATCGTATATTTGCTTTACTTTGTTTGCTACATTTACCACTGATTTTTCGTTTAATGGATATTCATTTTTTATTATATATCCTTTGTATTCATATACGTTGTTATAGTCCTTTTTTTTGAAAGCATATAACTCTGTTTCTACTTTTAGTCTTCTAAAACTATCTCTGTTTGCAAATTGGTCTACCACATATTTATCAAAGTTTTCAAAAAATGTTCCGTTAAATAATTTTGAAATCGAAAATTGTGGAAATTGCTCTAACCTTCTTCTTTCAGCAATTGATATTTGTTCATCTTTTTTTATAATATTTACCAGCATAGTTATGATTAAAATGGTAACAAATACAAGTGTTACTATTATATTTTTTGTTTTATCCTTCATTTTTCTCCCTTTCTCAAATTCTAAATTTTATTACATTAAAATCTAAAGTATAAAAATGGATTGTAAGAATTATCTACTAAATACGCATTTACAATTAAAATTACTGCTACCATTGCTATTGGCTCTAATACATTTATAATTTTATTTATTTTAGGCTTTGCCTTTAATTTTTCAATTATATTTTTAGCAATTGGTGTTGCTCCTATTATTGCAATTATAAAGGTTATTAAATAACTTTTTAAATAGTATATGGTATATTCATCTATTACACGTATAGAGTTTGCCCCAAATAAACCTAATATATTTGCAAATGCTTCTTTTAGTGTACTTGCGTTAAATATTATAAAACTTATCATTACTATAAAAAGTACATACATACTTCTTAAAAAATTTGGCAATTTTTCTATGTGCTTTCCAATCCACAATTTTTCTATTATTAAAAGTACTCCAAACATCAAGCCCCATACTACAAAATTCCAACTTGCTCCATGCCAAATTCCTGTAAGTAACCATACTACAAGAATATTCCTTATAAGCTTTTTCGTTCCTTTTCTGCTTCCGCCTAGTGGAATATACACATAATCTCTAAACCACAAGCTAAGTGACATATGCCACCTTCTCCAAAATTCTGTGATGCTTTTAGATATATATGGATAATTGAAGTTCTCTAAAAATCTAAAGCCAAATATTCTTCCAAGTCCTATTGCCATATCTGAGTAGGCTGAAAAATCAAAATAAATTTGTAACATATATGAAATTGCAAAGAGCCAATATAATATTGTGCTTTTTTCTGTTGCTAAGGAAAAGGTGTTACAAAACTCACCTAACATATTTGCTATAAGTACTTTTTTTGCAAGCCCAATGGTAAATCTTCTTGCTCCATATGCAAAATTTTCAAAGCTATGTTTTCTATCTGTAAGCTCTTTTTCAATAGTTTCGTACCTTACAATAGGTCCTGCAATTAACTGTGGAAACAAAGAAATATATGTTGCCAAATTTAAAAAGTTCTTTTGCACTTTTACTTTCTTTTTAAATACATCTACTTCATAACTTATAATTTGAAAAGTATAAAAAGAAATTCCAATTGGCAATGCTAACTGAAGTAGTGTAAATTTTGCTCCAAAAATACTATTAATATTTCCAATTAAAAAATCTGTATATTTAAAAAATATTAATAATCCTATGTGGATTGAAAGCAGTAGTATTAATACACTTTTCTTTTTATACTTATCTATTAATATTGCCCCTACATATGCCATCAAAATTTCTATTAGCATTAAAAAAATATATTTTGGCTCTCCATAAAAATAGAAAAACATAGAAGCAACAAATAGTATAAAATTTTTAGTTTTTTTAGGTACAATAAAATATATAGCCAATACTATTGGCAAAAAATAATATAAAAAACTGATACTGGTAAATAGCATTTTTACAATTCCTTTCTTGTTCTCTACGTAAAAAAGGATGCCTTATTTTTTTTATTAAAAGGTCATCCTTATTTTACGTATTTACATTACTGCTGGCATTTCTGGTGGCAATTCTATATTTGCTTCATCAGACACCTTGTTTAATTCTTTTCCTATTTTGTTATTTACATATTCTTTGAAGGCATCATATACTGGCTTAGCCCAATCATCATCTGACATTACCATAAATATTGTGTTTCCAGAATTCGTTATGTATAAATTGCTAGCTGAAACACATATCCATTTTGCCATATCTACGTTGTCTAGCATTTCTTGCTTCATGCTTTCTATGTTAGCACCAGCTTTTGCTTTTACGGCAACTGCTGAATATGCCTGTGAAGACATTAATGGTTCTGAAACTACAATTGCTTCAACATTTTCATTTGATTTAAGCCCTGTATATTCCTTTACTTGAGTAGAGTCACTTACATCAATTTTTTGTGTTTCTAGGCTTGGTAACTCATTTTTTAATTTTGTATAAATAGAGTTAAACATTTCCTTTATTTGAGCTACTGTCTCTACCTTTGTTCCTTCACCATTTGTTTTTTTGCCATTTGCCACTGCTGCCCATATTGCAACCACTAAAGCTACAACTATTGCAATAATCACTAATGTGATAATTGTTTGTTTTTTCATAGAAAAACCCCCTCATTTGTTTTTTTATATATAATTAAATTATATAACTTTATTTAATATCACTCCTGCACTTTTTCCACCAACATTTTCTATGGTGTTTTTTGCTTTTTGTATATCTTCTATTTTTGTTTTATCTTCCTGTGCTACTATAATTGTGCTTTCTGCTATTTTGGCTAGTGCAATTGGAAGCACATTTTCATTAATTGACATTGTATCTACTAATATAACCTCATAATTATTTTCTAGTATTTTTAATGTATTATCTATGTTTTTATTTAAAAATAATTCTTCATCTACTTCTATGTTTCCTGCTGGCAAGATAGAAATTCTTTCATTTTTTGTTTTTTGAATTATTTTATTAATATCTGTTATAGCATCCTTTTTTGTAAGGTTTGCTATTCCAGTTTTTTCGCATACTCCATATTCTTTGGATAATACTTTTGTATTTATATTAGCATCTACAATTAATACATTTTTATATATTTTTGAATATTGTATAGCCAAATTGTTTACAACATATGAGGTTCCAACCTTATGGCTAGCTCCTGTACATACTATAATTTTAGGTTTTTGTACTTTTGGAGCTAATTCTATATTTGCCATAATTCTTTTTAATTCATTTTCTATAGCTTCATTACTTGTTTCATATTTTACTGTTTCTTTTTTATTTGCTGGCTTTTCTTTTTTTATTTCTCCAAGTACTTTCATTTTCGATTCATTTTCTATTTCTTTTGCACTTATAAATCCTTTAAAATTAAGTACAATTAATATATATAATGCATATATAATTATTCCGCCTACTATGCAAATTGAAATATCTTTTACATATGTAGCATTACTAATTTTTGTTGCTACTTGTGGTGTTTCTATTATTTTAAAAGTTTTAGTTCCATAGGTTTGAGTTAAACTTTCTTCTAATACATCAATATACTCATTTAATTCATTAAAGGCTGCATCCGCCTTTGAATAACTTGCTGTTGCTGTAATAATTTTGCTAGTTTTGTCAAAATTTACTTTTATGGTTTTATTTTTCAATATATCTTTACTAGTTATGTACTTTTCTATAGAAGCATCTGCTTTATCTATTAAGATTGAGGTTTTAGATTCATATAGCGGTCTTTTTATAATAAACGTGTATATTGCTCCTATAATTATTGAGGCTAATAAAATATAAATAAAAATATTTTTTCTTTGGTACATAAACTTTGCTATTTTCTTTATATCAAGTTCTTCTGCCATTTTTAGTTCCATTCCTTCCTTATTTTTATTTTATAATAGGAATATTTACTAACTTTTTTATTTCAAAATAAAAAGTGCTAAATATTACATATATTTTAACACTTTTTTACACGTTTGTCTATTAAATTATTAGTTTTTTAAACTTTTTTCCAGAACCAGTCTAAACTATTGTCTATACTTTTAATTTTTCTTTCTTCTGATTCGATATGGTCTGTCCATAAATAAGCGAAAAATGATAAAAAGATAAACACAAAGTCAACTGTTATACAATTTGCAAGTTTAGTAGTTAATTCTGCTGATTCTCCTATTAAAGCATATTCTATGCAATGACCTACTATTAATGTTAAATATACCAATAGCATAATGCATGTAACATTGCTTCTTTTAATTTCTTTTGCTAAAAATAATATTAATACAAATAAAAGTATTGATATTAATATATTTAGCGGATTTGATAAATCAACAATTGGCATCTTCCGTTTCCTCCCTCGTTTTATTTTTCTTATGTTTTGTACTTTTAACACAAACCTATTTTACACTTTTTTAATTTTGTTTGCAATACTTTTTTCTAAATTTATTATTTTTTATTATTATAATAAATTTTATTTTTAGTGTATTTGCAAAGCTTGCATTTGCACTTCATTTTTCTATTTTTATTATTTCCTTTTAATTAAATTTTATTCAAAATAAATAGGTTCATTATTTAAAACTTTTTGTGCATTTATTTCAGATAATTCTTCAAACTTTTCTTTTCCCAAAAGTTTTATTAACTTCTTTTTTGCTTTTTCCAAACTATAATAAACTGTTTCAGGTCTATGTACGTCTGAACCTAAAAAATGAATACAATTATTTTTAAGCAGTTTTTTTATTGTCTTTTTACAAGTGCTTCCATACTGCCCAATTATACTTCCATAATTTGATTGAAATAATACACCCATATCTAATAAGTCATTTAATTTGCTAATATCTTTTTGTACATATATATACCTTTCAGGATGAGCAATAATTGGTGTTATATTGTTTTCCTTCAACGAATATATTACTTCTAGCAAATTCAAAGGTTCTTCATGCATCGGTAGTTCAAATAATACATATTGACTTTTATTTACAGTACTTGCCATATTATTTTTAAGTAAATCTACCATGTCATTTGCTATATAGATTTCATTTGCCTGATATAATTTTAAGTTTATATTTTCTTTCTGGCATATATTTCTTAAAATTTCTATTTTTTCTTTTATCTCATCTGCTGGGTGCTCATAATAATCTTCCATATAATGCGGAGTTAAAATAATACTATTAAATCCTGCCATTTCAGCTTCTTTTAAAAGTTTTACTGATTTTTCTACTGAATTTGCTCCATCATCTACTTCAAAAATTATATGAGAATGAAAATCTATCATTTACTATCCTTCTTTCCTTCTTAGCTTTTCTTTTTCTTCATCTACATATTTTGACATTTGCTTTATTAATTCTAATGCTCCAAAGCCTTTTTGTTCTTCTGCAACTTCTTTATCGAAATCATATATTCCAGAATTGTTTTCTACTTCTTTGTCAAAATCGTATAAAGTTCCTGATTTATTTTCATTTTCAGTTGCTTCTACTACCTTAGTTTTTTCTTGTTTTGTTTCTATTGTTTGTACTTTTTCTTCTGGTAGTATTTTTTCTATTTCAATTTTTTCTTTTTGAAGGTTTATTCTATTTTGACTTATTACATTTTTAGATTTTTCTCTCAAATCTTCTTTCTTTTTTTTTACTATATATTCTTGCTCTTTTTTGCTTCTTCTTCCATTTGAATTTTCATCTAATTCACCATAATAATACGTACTATAATATTGCTTTTGAGAAGTTGGAACTTTATTTATTACAACACCTGCTATTTTTCCACCAACATTTTCAATCTCTCTTTTAGCTTTTTCTAGCTCTTCTATTTTTGTCATTTTGTATGCAGAAACCATTAAAGTAGTATCTACATAACGTGAAATTATTACAGAATCTGTAACTAAAGAACATGGAGTTCCATCAAATATAACTAAATCGCAAACACTTTTTAAGTCTTCTATTGTTTTTTCCATTTGTTTAGAATCTAGCAATTCTGAAGGATTTGGTGGTACATTTCCCGCAGTAATTACATATAAGTTTTCTACTTCTGTACTTCTTAAATATGATAATATATCTGGGTTACTTTCTTCACCATTTGAATTTATTCCAGACAAAAAGTTAGAAAGTCCAGGTGTTGGAGCAACTCCAAACATTGAAAATTGCCTTCCTTTTCTCATATCACAGTCAACTAAAACAACTCTTTTCCCTGCTTGTGCAAATGCAACAGCTAAATTGGCTGAAACCCAGCTTTTCCCTTCACCCGGTGTTGTAGAAGTAATAAGTAATGAATGTAGGCCTCTTTTATTGTTGGCAAATTGGATATTTGTTCTTAAGGTTCTAAAAATCTCTGAAATTGGAGATTTTGGTTCTCTAAAAGTTATTATCTCTTTTCTCATTATCTTGTTCCTCCTTTTTTTACTGGTTTTGGTAAATCTTCAAAACTGTTCATCATTGGAATACTTACAAGAACACTTAGGCCAGTTCTTTTTTCTATATCATCTTGTGTTTTTACTGTTGTATCTAGTAAATTTGCTATTATTGCATATATACCTGCTATTACAAATCCTCCAAAAGCAAACATTATTATATCTTTTATATGGTTCACATTATATGGAGTAGTTGTTTCTTCTGCCTTTTCTATTACATGAACATTGTTTATGTTATAAATATCTTCTACTTGAACTGCAAATGATTTTGCTATTTCGTTTGCTACATCTTGCGCTACTTTTGCATTTGAATTTGTTACCTCTATTTTTATTACTTGTGTATTTTTTTCTGCACTAACTGTTATATTATTTTTTAGTTCTTCCTCTGTTTCTCTTATATTTAGTTTTTCTATTACTTCTCTTAATACTGGCTTACTTTTTATTAATACACTATATGTTGATACTAAGCTATTGTTTAAGTTTATATCTGTTGTTGTAGTTGCGCTTGCCTTGTTTTCCCCTTCTCCATCTTTCTTTTCTGTTGATGTTGCTAGTAGCAAAGTTGTATACACTTTGTATTTTGGTTTTACATATAAATATGAATATAGTACTCCTAATATTGTAAAAATAAGGATAATAAGTATTATTTGTACTTTTTTTGCCCAAAATATGTTAAATATGTCTTTTATATTTATTTCTTCCATTTTTTCCTCCCCTTTTCCTTTGTTTATTTTATCATTTGTTTTCAAAAATTATTTTTACACTTGCGTTTATATCTTCATCTTTAAATGGTGTATTAAAATTTAGTTTTTCTATTTGTGCTGAATATCTTATATTTTTATTTAATAATTTTGTTAATTCCTTTGAATAATATCTTGGTACATATCCAATATGATAGTTTTTATTATTTTTATTATAAATAATCTTTATTGCATAATTATCATATTGATTGGTTGGCTCTTTTTCTAATATTAAAGTATCATTTACTTTCAATTTATCTTTACATTTTTCTATATCTTCCCTATGACTTGTTCCTGCAACATCAAACTCAATTTTATTTCTATTAAACTCAGGTACAAACTCAAAATTATCTGTTAATAACCTTCCCTTTGTATTTTTCAAAATTTCCATTTCTGTTGAATTAGTCTTTAAGTCATATGCATTCAAAATTTGCAAATAATCTGGTCTATTTTTATTTGGCAATCTAGTTAAAATATTTGCAAATAAAACTCCATTATTAGTGTATTGCTTATCTACATCTGGGAAACCCGGAAAATAGTCAAAACCTGCTTTTTTAGCATCTTCTAATTCCGGATTTACATATCTAAAAATATACTTTCCATTAGTATGTGTCAAAACACCTATAATATACCTTCTTCTTTCTTTTGCATCTTTCCAAATTAATAATAATGTTTCCTCCATTTACTCACCAACTCTCTTTACATATTTTCATTCTTTATTATTTTTAACAACTTTTCTCTTCTTAATATTAAATATTTTATAATATATTCTTTTTGTATATTACACATAAATTCATTGGGCACTCTTTTTACTATTTCTTCTGCCTTCTCATCTGTAAAATTTTCCAAATTTTTTATTTCTTTTTCAACTTCTTCTTTATTTTGTTTGTATAATTGCTTTATTAATTCAAAATGCTTATATCTTTTGTTTCCCTTATTATCATATATGACTGTTCTGCTTTTATTTATATAATTATTAAAGTCCTTTTTTCCACTTTCCCACTCTTCTATAATTTTACTTTCTTTACTATATTCTCTTAACAAATTACATCCATTATCATATAGAGGTGAAATTTTGTAATTTCCATTTTTATAAGAAACTCCCCAATTTTCTTCATGTCTATCAGTTTCTCCTATTAATGCATCA
>USFC01000059.1 GCA_900553865.1 uncultured Clostridium sp. | reverse complement strand
TGTGTTAATAACAATCAAAATTGTATGCGCTCAGTTACCAATATATATTGGTTTTGTAGGATTGATGGTTTTAGTTGGAGTAGTTTTTAAAAGTAATACGGCAACAACAGTTTTTTCGATTTTGTATCAATTTGTTATATTATTTATTTCTTCTATTTGTGTTATTCCATCTTGAGACATTCTAAGCCATTCCATAAAATAATAATCTTCAATATATTCATCATATTCTTCATATGCATTTTCTAATTTATATGATATTCTTTTTAATCTTGCTATTTTATTTATTTCATTAATTAATTTATCAATTTTCCCTTTATGAAACAATTTTTAATGATTTTTAACGGTTTTTAATGTACTTAAATGGATTACTTCAAAATTTATAAAAGTCCCTATTTTTCAACGAAAATTGGACTTTTCAGTGGTTGCGAGGAATAAACTCGAACTTACGACCTTCGGGTTATGAGCGAGGTTTGACCGGTTTTTGTGGTTTTGTGAAAATTAGAGTTTTTGTTGGTATTTCAGTATTTACAAGAGTTTTAAATTACAGAACATTTGTGTCTTTTTATGGCTTTTTTTGAGATGATTTTACCCAATTTTTACCCAATGGGTATGGGACGTTCGTTCTTACAAAATCGGCTCTTGTGGGAGATATTTTTATTAGAAAAATTTTAATTTTTAGGAGGATTTAGATTATGAATAATTTAAGAGAGGTTAATGATGATATTTTGAAAGATTGGTTAGAATTTATAGAGGAGACTTTACTTTGTACTTTAAGTGCTGAAGATAAAGATCACTTCGTCTATTTTGATGAGATTTCTGAAAAGATTCTGAAGAATGTTCCTGAACAGAATAAAAAGTATGTTAAGAAACAATTTGATCTGCTTGATGAGCATTTTATGGATTATATTTTCTATTGGAATGAGAAGTATTATAGGAATGGGTTTTGTGATGGGGTTGAATTGATTTGTTGATGTATAAATTCATAAAATAATAAAAAGTGTGAAATTTGACTTTATATCTTTAAAAGTCGTTTTTCACACTTTTATACTTCATTAAGAATATTATTATATTTATTAAATTCTTCAATAAACTCCACTTTTACAACATTTTTAGAATTTTCATATTCTATTTTAATGCTAATTTACATCTCTTCACTCAATTCATATTTTTCATTCTAGAAATTTCATATAATGGTAATATTTCAATTTGGTCTGGTTCAATATTATAGATAATTTTTGCTCTAAATTCTTCTAATTTTAATTCCATCATATCACTAAATTCTCTATAAACAATTTTTGAATCTTCACTTTCTTCAACCCTAAAAATATTCTTTTGTAATTCAAGTATTTCAGATAATACTACTGCTTTATTTCCTTCTCCCTCTTTACAATATCTAAAATGTCTTGCAGATTCTTGTATTTTCACACTTAAATCATATATTTTCTGAAACAAATCATGTGCCTTTATATAATTAGCTTCTCCAGTAAAAAATTCTATGTCTCCCAATATAAAATTCAGATTATCTGTACTTTGATTTAAATAATTTAAATATTGATTGACTATTTTATTCATATTATCAATAGTTTTATTATATAATTTTTCAATTTTCTCTTCTAAGTATTTTTCACTTGCGTCTTTTGATAACTTTTTAAATAACTCTTTATTTTCTTTTTTAATTTCTTCTTTTATTAAATTTGTATGTTCAAATTCTTTTACAGGTATTTTTTGTTTAATCTGTTTATAATACTCTGTTATCCACAATTTATTTTTTTGTTCATTTATAAACTTTATAAAAATATTTTCTTCAAAGTCAATATCCATATAATCTATCTTATTTAGCTCTATTACCATTCTTCTGCATTCATTCCAATACTGTTCTAACACTCTCTTTTTCTCTACTTTATATGCAGATATATAGAAAAATACAGTAACAATTGAACTACAAAATGCTCCTAATACAATGTCTTTCATAAATCCTGTAAAATTATTTGCAAATTTTATATCTAATAATTCAAACAAAACTGCCATAATAAATAGTATGCTTGAAATTATAATAGATAATTTTGCTGCCTTACAATTAACTTTCATATTTACCTCTTCTACTTTAAATAGTACTCTACTAACTTCATATATTGATCTTGTGCATTTAAACAAGTATCGATTAAATATCCTTTTTCTCCACCATTTTGATATTCTTTTAATCCTCTATAATAGAACAATTTATCTTTATCTAATATGATAAAAGGAATTATATTACTTTTTAAACACTCTTTAAAAATAATTATTCTACCCACTCTACCATTTCCATCTTGAAATGGATGTATTTTTTCAAATCTTGCATGAAATTCTATTATTTCTTTTATTGTTATTTTGGATAAAGAGTTGTACCAATCCATTAATTTTGTCATATCCCTTTGAACATATTTAGGCAATGTAGTTTTTGTGCTTCCTGCTTCATTAACAACTTGTTTATAATCACCAACTTTAAACCATTCTTTTCTACTATCTGCAGTTCCTTCTTTTAATAATCTATGAAATTCTTTTATCATATCTTCTGTCAAATTTTCTTCTGCTTTATCTAACATATAATCCACTAGCTTAAAATGATTAGCCGTTTCTAATATATCATCAACACTTGCAATTGTTTCTCCTTCAAATAAAATTGTATTTGTTTCAAATATATATCTCGTTTGATCTTCTGTTAATTTGCTACCTTCAATGTGATTTGTATTATATGCAAATATAATTTGTGTATTATGATATAAATTGCCTTTTAATTTCATTTCTTTTTGTTCTCTTAGTATATTTAATAAATTAATTTTAGATATATCAAATCTATCTTGCTCATCATTCAATAATTCATCAATAGTAACTTCAAATAATTCTGATAATTTTTTTAATGCTTCAATATTTGGCTCTAATATTCCAGATTCATATTTTGAAACTGTAGCAGATCTTATTTCTAATGCCTCTGCTACTTCGGCTTGAGTCATTTTCTTACTTTCTCTATATGATTTTAATTTTTCTCCTAACATAATAAAAACTCTCCTTTTTTAACTATAATATTATTATATCATATTATTTCCAAAAAAGAAAGTTTTGCTATATTTTTCTTGATTTTATTTCTAAAAAAGAATATTTATTATACTAAATAAATATTCAAAAAATTAATTTTCTGATGCAAAATCTTCAAAGGCTTCAAAGTCTATTTATAGATTAACTATTTCACGAAAGCAACCAGACCATATATATACAAAAAAATTAAGAAAAGGGCAGACTTCAAAAATAAAATCTGCATTTTTTATCCTCTATTTAATCGCCTTGTTTAAACAATATTCTTATTCTTTTAATAATAATCATTATTGTTAAAAATGTAATTAACAATATATAAGAAATAATAGATGTAAATATTGTTCTAAAAATAATATTATCTATTGCAACATAAATCAACATGAAAAATACCAAAATAATATTAATAAGAACCGTAAAATTTATTGATGCATTTGTTTCCTCTAATACTACTTTTTTTATCCCATCATTTTTTTGAGATTCCATGTTTAATATGCCTCCTTGAAATGATAGTAATGCTGATATTACAACTGAAATAACAACCATTATAGCTTCCACCATAGAATCTGAAAATGTATATATTATTGATATACCTGTTGCTGTAATTATGGGCACAACATAAAGTACAATTATATGTTTTCTAGCTCCATCAAATATTTTAAAATGATCCGTTACTATTTTAAATATATTTATAAAATTATTATTTCTTTTTATTCCATAAATAAATAATATAACTAAACTTAATACTATTAAAGAAAAAGCTATATTCAATCTCATAATTCACCTCTTATATTTTATTATAAACCATATGCTCTAAATATTCTTTAGTAACCTCAATAAAATGATTTTTTAATTTTTTATCATCTATATCTCCAAAAGCATTCACTACTTCATCTGGAATACCTTCAATAATACTTAAATTATTTATATTATTTATGTTTATAGTCCTTGTTCTTCCATATATCGACGTAACAAATTTTACACCACTATAATCTATGTCTTCAAATTCATATATTCTACTAGTACCATTAAAATATCCAGAAATTTTTTCTTTCCATTTTTTCACATTTGAGAATCCTGCTATTATTCTTTCTTCTTTACCATATCCCATACTATCTGTATCTGCCTTATCGTTTGAAACATTGTTTCTAGTATATATAATTTTCATTAATCCATCATTATCTAATAGTTTTTTCACAAAAACTTGAGGGCAAATATTACCTGTAGTAGTATACAAGTTCAATTCATCATTAATATATTTTCTTAAATAATCTGTAGTTATAGTTTTTATTCCATATTGACCAATATTTTGAAATATAATAATTCCTTTGCATACATCCTCTCCTTTTGGTACAGCAAAGAAAACTCTAAAATGTATAGTCTCAGCATGTTCTTTCTTTCTAGTATACAAAACTTTATTAGTTTTTGTATTTACGATATTAGCTTCAATTCCATATCCTCCAGAATTAATATCAATATATGTATATCTGAACTTTTCATTCTCTTCTATTTTTATTTTCTCTGTTTCTATTTTGAACATTTTCTGTTCATAGTCATTCATTATAAATCTTTCACTATGCTTAATACAGAAATTATTTAATAACTCAAAGAAATCACTATATTCTTTTTCATTTCCAGTAATTTTTTTATTTAAATTCATTATTTTTATTTCATTTTTCTTTCCTTTAGGCATTTTTTCTCTTAACCAAATGCTACATGCAGTTAAACTTAAATTATTCATTATAATCCCCCATTTATATACCTCATCTAAGCTAATTTATTAGCATTTCCATTTATACTTTCTATATCTTTTCTTATTTCCATAAATGTACTATATTTATCTTCAAATAATTCTCCTACTTCTCCTACCGCTCTAAATGGATCTTCTGTTAATGCAATCATATCTATTGTTCCATTTTTAATTACATAATCAATTAACAGTTTAACAAATTGAATTTGCCTCATATTTAATTGATTTTGATTTATGTATTTTGAAAAAATTTCGCTTGCTGTCGCTGGATCTAATCCAACAATATTTCTTACAACTTCTACTACATTTTTATCTCCATAGGCATTTTCAAATTCTTTATTAGTTCCTAGCTCCTCAAATAATATTCTTTCTAAATCTTTCTTTTCTATTTCATTAATTTTTTCATTATGTCTTATTTTCCAAACAATTATATTATCTAAATTACTATTGAAATACTTACTTATCTTTTTCTTATAATTAGTAAAGTCGTTTCCGCTGCTCAAATATACGTATTCTTCGCTTACTTCCATTAATGTATCTTCAAAATCAGAATAAACTGGTGGTCTCATATATGGGTCTATGTATTGAATTAAATCTCTTAATTCTTCTCTAACTTTTTCAATTTCAAAAAAACTTGCTCTACTTAAATAATCTGTTTCAGCTACCTTTATAATTAATTCTTGTTTTTCTACTACCTTTGGTACTGTTCCTAATTTTTCAAGTTCTGTTACTAAACTAGATATATTTTCTTCTATTCTCTTCGTTTTTTGATTATTTATCCTTTTTACTTGTAAACTATATAATAAATTATCAAACTTCTTTGCATCTTCATTTTCATCTGATGCAAATAAAATAGGTGTAATATTTTCTTTTATATTTGTCGCGTCTAATATAGATAAGTAATTCCAATTTTCTTTCTTAGAAAATTGATCAATATAATATAGTTTTGCTTTTACCATAAAACTATCTTTATTTAGTTTAGATATTTCTTCAATAAATTCATTAATTAAAGATTCTCTATATTGTTTAAAGTCTTCTTGTGATTGATATTTCATATGCTGTAATTCAACAATCAAGTCAAGTTTATAATTAAATATTTTTTCTGTAAGGCTAATTTGAGATGACGTTTCTATTCCCTTTGCATTTACAGAAAAGAACTCAAAATTCTTGCAATAATCAAAAATGTAAAACTCTTTTTTATCTTGTCCTATTCCAAATAAATCTTTGCAAAGTCTTGTTCCTCTTCCTATCATTTGCCAAAACTTAATTTTAGATTTTACTGGTTTAAAGAACACTAAATTTACTACTTCTGGAACATCTACTCCTGTATCTAGCATATCAACTGATATTGCTATTTGAGGAAAATCATCTTTCTTTGAAAAATCGTCTATTATAGTGTCATTATATTTTACTTGATTATCTATTAACTTTGCAAATTCACCTTTGTACGATGGATATAATTCATTAAATACATCTTCTATTTTTTGTGCATGTCTATGGTTTTTTGCAAATATAATTGTTTTTCCTAACTTATCTCCACCTTCAACTTTTATTCCTTTTTCCATTAGTAATTCTATAAGTTTCTTAATAGTATCTCTATTGAATAACCAACTATTTATTGCAGCTGCATTTATTTCATCAGGTGCTTCATCTTCTTCAAATAAGTTCTCATATTCTTCTTTTTCCTCATCTGATAATTCATTATATTTAATTCCTCTATCCATAAAATCTGTGCTTGTAGATATAGAATGGTATTCTACTAAATATCCATCTTTTACAGCTTGTTCATATTCATAAGCATACGTAGGAACATTATTTTCTATTTCAAAAAATCTGTATGTATTTCTATCGACGTCACTTCTAGGAGTTGCTGTAAGTCCTACAACTAAGCCATCAAAGTATTCAAATATTGCTTGATATCTGTTATATATACTTCTATGTGCTTCATCAACAATTATTAAATCGAAATGCCCAGGAGTAAATAATTTATTTCCTATCTTAGATTTCATATCATCAATTGCATTCATCATAGTTTGATATGTTGAGAATACAATTCTTGATTCTTCTGGATTATCTTTTGAACTTAATAAATTACATCCTGACATATTAGGTAATAATTTATTAAAGCTATTTTTTGCTTGTTTTACAAGTACTGTTCTATCTGCTAAAAATAATATATTTTTAGCCCAATTTTGTTCTGTTAATATTTTAGCTATTGATATTGCTGTTCTTGTCTTTCCTGTACCAGTAGCCATAACAAGAAGTGCTTTTCTATGACCTTCATCAAAAGTTTCACATACACTTTTTATAGCTTCTAATTGATACTCTCTTCCTGCAATATTTGGATCTATATAAACATGTTCTAAACTTTGTTTGTTTTTTCTTCTATTAATAAGTAATTGTAATTCATCCTGTGTATAAAAACCACTAACTCTTCTTGGCGCATATTCTATATCATCCCACATATATATTTCATATCCATTAGTGTAGTAAATAACAGGTCTTTGATGATATTCTGCTTCTATACAGTCTGCATATAGCTTAGCTTGATTTTGACCAACTCTTGCATCTACACTTGTTTTCTTTGCTTCTACTACTGCAAGTGGTAATCCATTTTCTCCAAATAATACATAATCAACATATCCTGTTCCTTCATTATTTGGCATTCCTGATACAGGTAATTCTACTGTCATATTTGTATCAAAATCCCATCCAGCAAGCTTCAATTCTAAATCTATATATCTCTTTCTTGTTTCTGCTTCTGATATATTTTCTACTTTAAAGTCATAAACATTTTTCTTATTCTCTCTATTTTCTGTTATTTGCTTTCTTAATTCATTGTTTTCTCTTATTGCTTCTTCTAATTTCTTATCTCTTTTACTTAATTCTTCGTATAAGTTTTCTTTTTCTTTAACAGCTAAAATATTAGCATTCTCTTTTGGTAAAATACTTTCGTTAAACTTTAATTCTTGATAGTCTTGTCCATAGCAATAAGATATCCATTGCATAAAATTAAATAGATATCTTAAAGACATTACTGCCTCTTGCCTTGTAATTTTTCTGTTATTATGGACAGCAAAATTGCCAAGTTTTATAATATATTTAATTTGTGGAAATAGTTTTGCATCTAATATATTTCTAAATGAAATTTCATGTATTAATGTTGATATATTATCTTGATATGGCATTTTTAAATCCATATCATTAGCATATAACCATTTTACCGCAAGTTCTAATGCTCTTCTACTTAATATACTACATGTTACTGTATTTAATCCTATTCCATTTTCTGCTTCTATTGAAGCGTCTGCAAAACTTCTAAATATTCCTGTTTGCTTTAAAAAATCAAAGTTTGACATATTTTACTCCTTATCTTCGTTATCAATATCATTTCCATCTGTTAATAAAAGTTTTTTATTTTCTTCTAGATATTTGATTTTCAAATTATCCTTCAATTCATGTATTTCACTATTTACTTTAATTTTAGCACTTTTACTAGCTATATTTACTAAATTTTTAGTTGAACATATGAATGCCTTTTGTATATCAGCTTTTGAATCATCAACTTCATATCCCATCTTCTTTAAAGTCTCCGCCATTTCTAAGGAATCTTTTATTGCACTATTGATTCCCTGTTGTCTTGATAATTTTCCTTCTATTGTAAATTTATTAAAAATTAAATCTATCGTCTTATTTAAAAATTTTGCTAAGGCTGATAAAATATTTTCATTTCCAAATAGTATACTCCAAATTGAACCAGATTCAATCTTTACAATTTTTAACTTTTCATATTGTGTTCCTCCAATATTGGGATACATTATATTTCCTAGCTCATAGTACACTTTGTTTATCGAATCTAATACAGAATTAAATTCATCTAAATCAAATTCTACATCCAATAATTGAATCTCTATGGTTTTTTGACTTTCTGCTTCTTCATTATCAGTATATAAACTTAAAAAATTTTCGTACACATTTTTACATGTTGAAAAAATATTCTCATATTTGGTAATTTGTTCTCCTAGTCTTATTGCATGCTCTTTGCTTTTTAGATTTTGTATCCACTCTTGATATCCCTCTAACATATAGTCAGTATGACCAAAGAATTCCTCTATGTAATCCGCTCCAATTTTATTTTCAGCTTTATATGTTTCTATTTCTTTTTTTATTGCACCATATTTAATAGTAACTGTTATTGCATTAAAACTTTTCTGTAACTCTTCCATCACTTCATCAAAACTTTTTACAATTCCACCGTTTTGTATAATATAATGTGTTTCATTCCCTGAAGAAGTCGTTTTAGATGTTAATATCTTATTCAAAATATGTTCACATTTATCATTATATTTTTCTTTCCAATCAAACAATATATTAAAGACTTTATTCATTTCTTCTAATTTATCATTTACAAAAGAATAATAATTATATATTTCATATGATAACATTTTTATTTCTCCTATCCAAAATATTTATTCATTAAACTTTCTTGTAACTTTTGTGTTTCTTCTAAACTCTTTTGTATTTCAAATTTCTGTTTATCTATTAGTTTTACTTTTTCTACATATTCATTTTGTAGTTTAATTGGTGGATTAATAATTTCAAAATTTTCAATAATTTTTTTACTTAAAGCTCTTTTATCTGTTCCACCTTTACTTTCTCTTCTAATATGTTGTTGATAATCCTCTAAATTCAATACAATATTGACAAATTCACTATTATATTCCGGTTTTAATCTAATTCTCATTATGTTATTACTATAATTAGCTTTATCATTTTCACCTCTATACAATGAAACTCTTCCTAAACTACTATCTTTTGTATAATATCTCCCAATCTTAGAAATAAGAATATCTCCTGTGTGTAAAGATGTATCTAAATACATATCATTTACTTCTTTAGAAACATAAACAGAATCATCTAATCTAAATTCATTTCTCCAAACATTTTGAATTCTAAGAAATAACACATCTCCTGTTTCTTGATAATATTTAGTTTCGATATTATTGCCATCAGAAATAATTTCAGCCATATTCCCTATTTTTTTAATTTCCCATTTTTCATTACAAAACGGACTGCCAAACAGCTCGACAAACTGAGATTTGATTAACTCATCCAATTCTTCTATTTGTTGTTTCCTTATATCAATTATTTCTTGCATTTTATCTAATAAATCCACGCATTCTTCTTGCTCTTGTATATTGATTTTATTAAATTCTATATTAGTTAAATTTCCTAATTTTATGTATTTTATTACTCCGCCTATTGAATTTTTTC
>USFC01000058.1 GCA_900553865.1 uncultured Clostridium sp. | reverse complement strand
TTTTAGCTAACAAATAGCTTTTTTGCCTTCTTAGAAATATTATTTACAATAAATTAATTAATAATCTAGTAAAAACAGTTTAAAATTTTAAATCAGATTTAACAAGACCTTTGAATAAAGCAACAATTATAAAATAAAAAACAACAAATAATAAAATTTGTGTGATTAATTCAAAAATAGAATTGCAGTAAAAATTTCTAACAATAAGATTTAATAAAATAATAGCTAATCCAGGTTTAAAAATCCAATTAACAAAATCAATTTTAACTTTAGTTTCTTTTATTAATAATCCTAAACTAACAAGACCATTTAAAATTTCACTTACAAATAAAACAATAATATATCCTTTAATTCCTTGTATAGGAAGTAAGAAATAAATTAAAGTAACACTAGTTAATAAGTCTAAAATATTAATTCCCATAACAGAAACTTGTTTATCAAGTCCTTTTAAAATTCCATCAACAATATTATCTACATACATAAGAACAATTAAAGGAGATAAAACTTTTATAAAAATACAAGCACTTTCCTCGTTATAAATATAAAAAGAAAGTTCATCTGAAAAACACCAAAAAATTCCCATAATTAAAAAAGAAAAAATAAAGCAAAATTTTAAAATTTTACAAATAGCAAAGTTAATTTTTTCATAATTTCTTTTAGCATTCAAATAAGAAAATTCAGGTATAAGAAGCATACTAAAAGAAGAAATAAAAGTACAAGGAAACATTATAAGAGGCATAGCCATCCCATTTACAATGCCGTATTTAGAAAGTGCATTTTCACAAGAAATACCAGATTTTTCTAATTGTGTAGGTATCAAAATTTGTTTTAAAGTAGAAAGTCCAGATCTAATATATGAAGTAAAAGCAATAGGAAGAGTTATCTTTAAAATTTGTTTAGTAAATGAATTGTTTCTTAATGACATAGAATTACTATTTCTAAAATCTTTCTTATAAAAAATAAAAAGAGCAAAGAAAGATAATGCCTCTGAAATACAACTACCGAGAACAAGGCAAATACATGCTGTTTCAATAGTAGAAACAGTAAAAATATTCATAAAAAATACAATTAAACCTATTTTTAAGACTTGTTCAAAAACTTGGCAAAAAGCAGTTTTTTTAATATTACGAATAGCAGAAAAATATCCATTAATGCTAGAACTCATTGCTAAAAAGGGAAGACTTATTCCCATAATTTGAAGGCAAATTGCACTAACTTTTCCATGTAACCAATAATTAGAAATTACAGAGGCAAGGAAAAATAAAAGTAAAAAAGAAGCAAAACCAGTAATAAAACTATATATTACACATTTTTTAACAGCATTTTTTATATGCTTATCATTACCAAAAGCAAGTTGCTCTGAAACAATTCTAGAAGTAGCAAGGTGAATACCGGAACTTGCAAAAGTAACAAAAAGCATATAAACAGACATCATTAAAGAATAAACGCCAACTGCCTCACTTCCTATTTTATTAGAAATATATATGCCAAAAAACATGCCAATACTTCTTAAAACTAAAGAAGTAACAGTAAGTAAAATACCATTAAATAAAAATAATTTAACTTTTCTCAAAAAACCACCTAACCAATTGTATGAACAAAAAATAAAAAAATGCCCATCTTTTAACTCTGTCACAAATTGTGACATTTTCTCAATTGGGGACTGTCCCTAATTGGGAAGCAATCACCAAAATCACTTTATTTTTATAAAATATATAAATTATAAAAAAGAGGGGAGAGTATGAAAAATATTAAGAAAATGATTATCAGTTTTCTTGTAGTAGTTACAATGCCAATGTACATATTGATAGCACCGGTTTATGCGTTTGGACCATCAAGTTCTAATATATATGATGGAATTGATGTAAGTGGATGGCAAGGAAATATAGATTATAGTGAGGTAGCAAGTAGTGGAATTAAAATTGTATATATGAAAGCAAGTGAAGGAACAAATTTTGTTGATCCATATTTTAATCAAAATTATACAAATGCAAAAGCAAATGGGTTAAAAGTAGGATTTTATCATTATTTAACTGCAAGGAGTAACTCAGAGGCAGTAGCACAAGCCAACTTTTTTGTTTCAACTATTTCTGGTATGATACCAGATTGCAGACTAGCTATGGATTTTGAAAGTTTTGGTAGCTTAAGTACAGAAGAAATTAACGAAATAGGGTTAACATTTATGCAAACCGTAGAAAGTTTAAGTGGTAAAGAGATGGTTATTTACAGTGATACAAGCAATGCTTCAAATATATTTGGAGGAGGTCTTACAAAATATCCGTTATGGGTAGCACAATATGAGGTAGAAGAACCTACACCAAATGGAAATTGGGATAGTTGGGTAGGATGGCAATATACAGATGCAGGAGAAATATCTGGAATAAATGGATATGTAGATAGAGATAGATTTACAGATGGAATACTTTTAAATGAAAATTCAGAAGTTCCACTACCAGACAATACAAATAAGCCATCAGCAGGAGGAACAACAACTATAATAATACAAAGAGGTCAAACATTAAGTGGAATTGCATTGGAATACAACACAACTGTACAAATACTTGTAGAATTAAATAATATAGCAAATCCAAATTTAATTTATGCAGGTTCAACGCTAATAGTGCCAAGTGGAGAGAGTCCAATAGATACAGATGGAAATTCAACTTCAGGTCAGACAATTTATGTTGTTCAAAGAGGAGATACTTTAAATAAAATAGCAGCAGAATTTGGAACAACAGCAAGAGCAATAGCAGTGGAAAACAATATTAGAAATATAAATTTAATATATGTTGGGCAAAGACTAATAATTCCTACTAAGAGATATGACCTAAATCATACACTATATAAAATACAATGGGGAGATACACTATGGTCAATTTCAAGAAGATATGGAGTACCAATTGCAACAATAGTAAGACTAAATAGAATTCAAAATCCAAATTTAATATATGCTGGCAGTACAATTAGAATATAGCAAGCACCAAACGACATATAACGACATAAAATATAATATATAACATGAAAGTAGGTGCAATATGAAAGAAGTATTAAAAGTTAAAAATATATCAAAGATATATCAAGCAGAAAATGGCGAAGTCGAAGCTGTAAAAAATGTTAGTTTTAGTGTGGAAGAGGGAGAATTTGTTAGTTTAATTGGACCAAGTGGATGTGGCAAGTCTACTGTGCTTTCTATTATTGCAGGGCTAGAAGAAAAGACCTCAGGAAATATTGAAATAGACGGACAGATAGGCTATATGCTTCAAAAAGATAGTTTGCTTGAATGGCTTACAATTTATAAAAATGTGTTATTTGGATTAGAAATTAAAAATATAAAAACCACAGAGAATGTAAAATATGTGGAAAACTTACTTAAGAAATACAATTTATATGAATTTAAAGACAAATATCCAAATCAATTATCTGGAGGAATGAGGCAAAGGGCAGCTTTAATTAGAACTTTAGCAATAAAACCAAAAATATTGCTGTTAGACGAGGCATTTTCAGCTTTAGATTATCAAACAAGAATAATGGTTACAAAAGATATTTATGAAATTTTGAAAAATGAGCATATAACAGCATTAATTGTAACACATGATATTTCAGAAGCAATAAGTATGTCAGACAGAGTAATTGTATTATCTAATAGACCTGCTGTTGTTAAAGAAATTCATACAATAGACTTTGAAATGGAAAATAGAACACCATTGAATTGTAGGGAAAGTCCAAAGTTTAGTAAATACTTTGACACTATATGGAAAGGACTGAATGTACATGAATAAAGAAAAAGCAATATCAAATGACAGGAAGAAGTACTTAAAAAGAAACAAAACAGAAAAATTGGTTATAAAAATAGTTCAATTTAGTATAGTTATTGGGTTAATAGTATTGTGGGAAGTTCTAGCAAATAAAGGAATTATAGATAGTTTTATTATGAGCCAGCCTAGTAGAATACTGAAAACTTTTCTAAATCTATCACAAAATAATTTGCTAGAACATTTAAAAGTAACTTGTTTGGAAACATTAATAGGATTCTTACTAGGAACATTTTTAGGTGCAATTATAGCAATACTTTTATGGTGGTCTAAATTCTTATCTAAAGTTTCAGAACCATTTTTAGTAGTATTAAATAGTTTGCCAAAAGTAGCTCTTCGGGCCAGTAATTATTATATGGGTAGGAGCGGGAATGCCAGCAATAATAGTAATGGCGCTTGCAATATCTTTAATAGTAACAATTTTAGAAATATTAAATGGTTTTTTAAACACAGACAAAGAATTAATAAAAATGGCTCAAACATTTCATGCCAATAAATTTCAAATACTAACAAGAATAATAATACCTGCAAATAAACATACGTTTTTCAACTCATTAAAAGTAAACATAGGATTATCATTAGTAGGTGTAATAACAGGAGAATTTTTAGTATCAAAAGCAGGACTTGGATATTTAATAGTATATGGAGGGCAAGTATTCCAATTAGACTTAGTAATGACAAGCGTTATAATACTTGCAGTTGTGGCATATTTAATGTATCAAGCAGTAGTAATTCTTGAAAAAATATTTGTAAAAAGATAAAACTACAAAGGACAATTGGGGACGGGTCACTTTTGTCCTTTACATAATTTTAACTAATATAATAAAAACATATGAATTTGAAAAAAATGCTCGTTCAAGCTAAGTTACGCAGAAATTATAAGCGAAATTTGTGGCACCCTTCCATTAGAAATGAACTCTTTCCACAAATTTCTTAATAATTTCTAACTTACTTACTTTCTAATAGCACTTTTTTTCAAATTAATATGTTTTTATTTTTTATTATAATTATTACTTTATGTAAAGGACAAAAGTGACCCGTCCCCAATTGTCCTTTAAAACAAAAACAGGAACAACTAAACTTGCAAAAGAATAAAATATAACATAATGTTTTTACATTCAAAATAAAGAGAAAGGGGAATAAAGATGAAAAAATATTTTATCATCGCAATTGTAATTATACTTGTGGCAGTAGGCGTTATTTGCTACTTTACTACAAGAAATAATTCAAATGAAGTGGCACTTCAAAAAGTAAGAGTAAATGAAGTAACAAGGTCAGTTTTTTACGCACCTCAATATGTAGCAATAGCTAAAGGATTTATGGAAGAAGAAGGGCTAGAAGTAGAATTAACAACAGGCCAAGGAGCAGACAAAGTTATGACTGCAGTTTTAGCAAATCAAAGTGACATAGGCTTTGCTGGCCCAGAAGCAAGCATATACGTATATAATGAAGGAAAAGAAGACTATTGTGAAGTATTTGCACAATTAACGCAAAAAGATGGTTCATTTTTAGTTTCAAGAGAAAAAACAGATAATTTTAGCTGGAAAGATTTAAAAGGAAAAACAATTATACCAGGAAGAAAAGGTGGAGTTCCATACATGACATTTGAATATGTATTAAAGAAAAATGGACTAAACCCTCAAACAGATTTAGTGCTAGATGACAGCATTAAATTTGACTTAATGGCAGGAGCATTTTCAGGAGGAACAGCAGACTATGTAACATTATTTGAGCCTACAGCAACAATGACTCAAAACGCTGGAAAAGGTTATATAGTAGCATCTGTTGGAGAAGCTTCAGGAGAAATACCATATACAGCATATTTTGCTAAAAAGAGTTACATTAAAAACAATAGTGAACTAATTCAAAAATTTACAAACGCAATATATAAAGGACAAAAATGGGTAGAAGAACATAGTATGAAAGAAGTTGCAGAAGTAATAAAAGATTTCTTCCCAGATACAGACGTAGATTTACTTGCTACTGTATTACAAAGCTATAAAGATATAGATGCATGGAAAACTACACCAGTAATGAAAGAAGAATCCTATAATTTACTACAAACAGTAATGGAAGAAGCAGGAGAATTAAAACAAAAAGCACCATTTGAAAAAGTAATAAACAATTCATATGCAGAAAAAGCAATAAAAAAATAACTGCTTTTGGGGACGGAGCAAAAAAACAGCTAGATTTTTTAGTTGTTTTTTTGCTGCTTTTTTGTTCCGTACCCAAAAACAGCTTATTTATATAATAGCTTAATTTTATTTCCATTTTTAGCAATAAAGCCCTCATCAGCCAAATTCTTAAGCTCCCTCATCATAGCACTCCTATCCACACTTAAATAATCAGCCAAATTAGTAAGCGAAAAAGGAATAGTAACAGACTTGCTAAAATCTTTACTAGACAAAATAGAAAGATATGTCAAAAGCTTCTCTCTTATAGTCCTTTTAGACAAAACCTCAATTCTGGTATTTTGGTGAACAGCATTTTTCAAAGCTAATTCTAAAATAGTAGAAGACAAAGTAGAATGAAATCTGCAATTTTCCTTACATTTGTGAGTAATATCATCATGCAATAAAAATAAAACATCACAGCTAGAAGCGGCAACAACAGT
The DNA here is from genome assembly GCA_900553865.1 of uncultured Clostridium sp. GTDB lineage: Bacteria > Bacillota > Clostridia > TANB77 > CAG-508 > UMGS1663. Next base: position 3,731 of record USFC01000058.1, on the reverse strand, counting down.
AAGCTCATTATTTGTATGAACAGGATAAAAAGCCTCACCAAAAATATCATGAGAAGTAAACTTATCAACAATATCTTTATTACCATTTAAATCAAACCTAATCAAATCAGCCTTACCCTCACACATAATGCAAATTTGATTTCGCTTTTGAATATATGTAGTTATAATTTCACTTTTATTAAAATGCTTTTTTTGAACCCTAGAGCAGCCAGCATCTAAAGAGTTAATTAAATTAGAAATTTCACCCATATTAAAATTCACACCACTTTCAAAACTATATATAATCATTATATAAAACAACTTGTCTAAAAATAAGTATTTTATTTATGTTAATAGTATACCCTAAAAACCGCAATATTGCAACAAAAAACGACATGAAAAAATTGTAATAAAAATGTAATAAAAGAAAATAACTTAGAACCGCAACAAGTATGAAAAATAAAAAAATAAAAATTTAATATTGTTGCTTTTGCAACAGAAAAATAAAAAACTTAATATATAATAAGAGCATAAACAAAAACGGAAGGGGAACGTAACAATGAAGGTAATAAAAAGAGATGGAAGAGCAGTAGATTATAACAGAGATAAAATAATAACTGCAATAGAAAAAGCAAACCAAGAAGTACAAAGAAAAGAAAGGGTATCAAAAGAAGAAATAAAAGAAATAACAAAATACATAGAAGAACTAGACAAAAAAAGAATATTAGTAGAAGATATACAAGACATCATAGAAGAACAATTAATGGACATGAAAAAATTTGAACTTGCTAAAAAATACATGATATATCGTTATACAAGAGCTCTAGTAAGAAAAGCAAACACAACAGATGAATCAATATTAGGATTAATCAAAAATCAAAACAAAGAATTATTAGAAGAAAACTCAAACAAAAATGCAGTTTTAGCTTCAACACAAAGAGATTACATAGCAGGAGAAGTTTCAAAAGATTTAACAAAAAGAATTTTATTACCTGAAAAAATAACAAAAGCGCATGAAGATGGAATATTACATTTCCATGACATGGACTACTTCCTACAACCAATATTTAATTGCTGTTTAATAAACATAGGAGATATGTTAGACAACGGAACAGTAATGAACGGAAAATTAATAGAATCACCAAAAAGCTTCCAAGTAGCCTGCACAGTAATGACACAAATAATTGCAGCAGTAGCATCAAACCAATATGGAGGACAATCAGTAGATATCAGCCATTTAGGCAAATATGTAAGAAAAAGTTATGAAAAATTTAGAAGAGGATTTGAAAAAGAATTTGGAAATGAACTACCAGAAGAAATAATAGAAAGATTAACACAGCAAAGACTTAAAAAAGAAATAGAAGCCGGAGTTCAAACAATTCAATATCAAATAAACACATTAATGACAACAAATGGTCAATCACCATTCGTAACAATATTCTTAAATTTGAAAAAAGACGACCCATACATAAAAGAAAATGCAATGGTAATAGAAGAAATTATCAGACAAAGATATGAAGGAATAAAAAACGAAAAAGGCGTATATGTTACACCAGCATTCCCTAAATTAATATATGTATTAGATGAACATAACTGCTTAAAAGGTGGAGAATATGACTACCTAACAAAACTTGCAGTAAAATGTTCAGCAAAAAGACTATACCCAGACTATATTTCAGCAAAAAAAATGCGTGAAAATTATGAAGGAAACGTATTTAGCCCAATGGGATGCAGAAGCTTCCTATCACCATGGAAAGACGAAAACGGAGAATACAAATTCGAAGGAAGATTTAACCAAGGCGTTGTTAGTATCAACCTACCTCAAATAGGAATTATAGCAGATGGCGACGAAGAAAAATTCTGGAAACTATTAGAAGAAAGACTAGAACTATGCAAAGAAGCATTAATGTGCAGACACTATGCATTACTAGGAACACTTTCAAACACAAGCCCAATACACTGGAGATATGGAGCAATAGCACGTATGGAGCCAGGCGAAAAAATAGATAAATTATTAAAAGGTGGATATTCAACACTTTCATTAGGATACATAGGAATTTACGAAGTAACAAAATTAATGAAAGGAGTATCACATACTACACCAGAAGGCCATGACTTTGCAATAAAAGTAATGAAGCGTTTAAGAGATGCAACAGCAGAGTGGAAAAAAGAAACAGGACTTGGATTTGCATTATATGGAACACCAGCAGAAAGCTTATGTTACAGATTTGCTAGAATAGATAAAGAAAAATTTGGCGAAATAAAAGACGTAACAGATAAAGGATATTATACAAACTCTTATCATGTAGATGTTAGAGAAAAAATCGATGCATTCTCAAAACTAAAATTTGAAAGTGAATTCCAAGAATTATCACTAGGAGGGGCAATTTCTTATGTAGAAATACCAAACATGAGAAACAACCTAAAAGCACTAGAAGACTTAGTAAAATTCATATATGACAATATACAATATGCAGAATTTAATACAAAATCAGACTATTGCCATGTTTGCGGATTTGATGGAGAAATAATAATAAACGACAACTTAGAATGGGAATGCCCAAACTGTGGAAATAAAGACAAAAACAAAATGAACGTAACAAGAAGAACCTGTGGCTATCTAGGAGAAAACTTCTGGAATGAAGGAAAAACAAAAGAAATAAAAGCAAGAGTATTACACTTGTAAAAATAATATAAATACTTGTCGAGGGATGTTTCTTGTCATGGAAGAAAGAGCATAGGAAAAGAAACATTCTCGTCAGGGACTAAAGCAAGATAGAACATTAGCCAAAGGAGAAAAAAATGAAATATGCAAAAATAAAAAACTGTGATGTTGCAAATGGACCAGGAGTCAGAGTTTCACTATTTGTAAGCGGTTGCAATCATCATTGTAAAAATTGTTTTAATAAAGAAGCATGGGATTTTAACTATGGAAATGACTTCACCCAAAAAGAAGAAGACGAAATAATAGAAGACCTAAAGCCAGAATATATTACAGGACTAAGCCTTTTAGGTGGTGAACCATTTGAAAAAACAAACCAAGAAGGACTAGTGCCATTAATAAAAAAAGTAAAAGAAACATACCCAGATAAAAAAATTTGGTGCTATACCGGCTTTACATTTGATAAGCAAATATTAGGTCAAATGATAGGAGAAGAACATAACCAAACAACAAAAGAAATGCTAGAAAATATAGACTACATAGTAGATGGAAGATTTGTAGAAGAACTAAAAAATCCAAGACTACAATTTAGAGGTTCATCAAACCAAAGAATAATAGACGTAAAGAAAAGCTTAGCACAAAACGAAATAGTAATATGGGACGGACTTAACAAAGATTTAGGATAAAGTGAAAAAATAAGAATTTTAGTCAATTTTGTGGCGAAAATTCTTATTTTATTTTTTAACATGTATTGACAAGAAGCAAGCAGTTAAGGTATAATACAAAATGCGTAGGGTAGAAAAAAGTAAAAATCTACCAATTAGATCCCACACTAAGTAAGTGTAGTTACCGGAAGGAGGGGAATATTTAAATGTCAGAGATTAAAGTTAATAATGGAAATATAGAAGATGCCTTAAAAAGATTCAAAAGACAATGCGCAAGAAATGGCGTATTGCAAGAGGTACGTAAAAGAGAACATTATGAAAAACCTTCTGTGAAACGTAAAAAGAAATCTGAAGCTGCTAGAAAACGTAAGTATAACTAATAGTGCATAAAAGGCAAAGGCGCCGTATCGTAAGATACGACGCCT
>USFC01000057.1 GCA_900553865.1 uncultured Clostridium sp. | reverse complement strand
GATTCGAACCACCGAAGGCAGTGCCAGCAGATTTACAGTCTGTCCCCTTTGGCCACTCGGGAATTCGCCCATGGCTTTTTCAAGCAGTAATGATGATACCATAAGAAAACGGAAAAATCAATAGTTTTATGAAGAAAAAATTTCAAAAAATTTAGCAAGTAATTTTAATATTCAAAATTTATATTATAATACTAGTAATTATTCAGCCACAAAAACTTCTTCTGCTTCTACACTTGAAGCTGAAACTTCCGAACCTTTTGTTATTGGCCTACTTAAGATTAGTAAAATTGATTTAATGTATCCTATTTTGTCTACTGTTTCAAATGAACTTTTAGAACTTTCACCTTGTCGCTTTTATGGCCCTATGCCAAATGAAATAGGCAATTTATGTATAGCTGGGCATAATTATATAAACCAAAAACATTTTGGCAAGCTTTCTTCTTTAAATGCTGGTGACACAATTGAAATATATGATTTGAATTCAAATAAAATCGAGTATGTTATTTATAAAAAATTAGAGGTAAATGCTGATGATGTTTCCTGTATGAGCCAAGATACAAACGGAGCAAGAGAAGTTACACTAATTACTTGTAACTCTATAAAAGGAACAAGAATCGTAATAAAAGCAAAAGAAAATAGATAAAACTATCTATTTTCTTTTCATACTATTTTATATTATAGTCTTGAACTTTTTTATATGCATATGCTGCTACTCCTATAGCTACTGCTATTAGTGCAAATATTGCATAGTCACTTGCATCACCTGTTTGTGGTAATGTTGTGTTTTGATAATTGCTTACAGTATTTGTTGTAACTGGTGCAACTACATTTGTAGTTGTATTTGTAGTTGTATTTGTTGTAGTTGTATTAGTAGTTGTGTTTGCTTCTGTTGATGAAGCAATAATATTAATAGAAATTGGTCCACCATTACCTGTTGCTAATACTTTTGTTGAAACGACTGCTAGCATTAACACTACCATTACAATTATTAAAATTTCTTTTTTGATACTCATTTTTTTCATATTTCTTTTCTCCTTTTTCTTCTGAATTATTATTTAGTATTTATATTTTCCATTAAAATATACAAAAAAATATAAATTCTCCTTACTTTCTGTTAATATTGTAAAACATTTTTTTACAATCGTCAACATTTTTTTTGCTTTTAATTATTACAATTTTATTACATTAATGTCAGAGCTCGGAGTTTAGAATTCTTTTTATTCTTCAGTTTTTGGTGCTTCTGCAGTATCAATAACTTCTTCTACAACTGTTTCGTTAACTTCTACTACTGGTTCTTCTACAAGTTCTTCTTTAACTATAATTTCTTTGTTTTCAATTCTTGCTCTTAAGTTTTCCTTAGTTTTAGCAGATTTTCCAACTCTATCTCTTAAATAGTATAATTTAGCTCTTCTTGCTTTACCAACTCTTACTACTTCTACTTTTTCTACCATTGGTGAATGAATTAAGAATGTTTTTTCTACACCAACACCATAAGCTACTCTTCTTACAGTAAATGTTGCATTTAATCCTCCACCTTGTTTTTTAATTACTATTCCTTCAAATACTTGAATTCTTTCTCTGTTTCCTTCTTTAATTCTTTGGTGTACTCTAATTGTATCACCTACATGAAGGTCAGGAATCTTATTTTTTAATTGTTCATGTTCAATTGATTTTATAATATCCATGTTGATATCTCCCTTCTTTATTTAAGTGTCGCATTCTTACTAATTTATTGAATGGCGCTTTTTAATTTCGTGTTTATCACACTTTTATCTTTCCAAATTTATTATTAAATCTGGTCTTTTTTTATTTGTTATTATTCTTGATTGTTCTTCTCTCCATTTGCGAATATTTTCATGATGACCTGAAATCAGAACTTCTGGAACTTTTTCATCTAAAAAAGTTTCTGGTCTTGTGTATTGAGGATATTCTAATAAATTATTTGAAAAAGATTCTTCTTTTATAGATTCTTTGTTTAGTACACCATCTACATATCTTGAAACAGCGTCTATAAGAACCATACTTGGAAGTTCTCCTCCTGTTAAAACATAATCTCCAATAGATATTTCCTCATCTACAATTTTATCTAATACTCTTTGGTCTATTCCTTCATAATGTCCACATAGTAAGATAAGATGTTTTTGGTTTGATAATTCTTCTACTTTTTGTTGGTTTAAGGTTTTACCTTGTGGTGAAAGAAAAATTACTTTTGCATTTTCTCTATTTTCAATAGAATTGTAAGCATCATATACTACATCTGGTCTTATAACCATTCCGGCTCCTCCACCATATGGAGTATCATCTACTTTTTTGTGTTTATCTTTTGAGAAATCTCTAATATTAATTAAATTAATATCGATATTTCCATTTTTTTGTGCTCTTTCCAAAATACTTTGTTGTAATGGTACAAACATTTCTGGGAAAAGTGTTAACACATCAAATCGCATTTTATTTTTCCTTTCTTATCTTAAACCTTCAATTAAGTGAACTATTACCTTTCCTTTTTCTAAATCAATTTCTTTTATAACTTCTGGAATACTTGGTAACAATATTTGTTTTCCAAGTTCATTTTTTACAACATATACATCGTTAGCTCCTGTAGGAAATATATCATCGACTTTTCCTAAAAGTTCGCCTTCATCTGTATATACTTCTAAGCCTAATATATCTGCAATAAAATAAGTATCTTTAGGAAGTTTTTTAGCATCTTTTCTATCTATTTTTAAAAATAGACCTTTATATTTTTCTGCCTCAGTTAAATCTTCAATTCCTTTTACTTTAAGTAAAACACATTGTTTATTATATTTAACATCTTCTATTTCAACTTTTTTCATTTCATTTTTTTTGCATATATATACAGTTTTTAATTCTTCAAATCGTTCCATATCATCTGTAAAAGGTTTTACTTTAAGTTGGCCTTTTATTCCAAATGTATTAACAATTTGTCCTACTTCAAAATATTCTTGCATTTTTTCCTCTTAACCTAAAAATTCAATTACTATTTTTTTGTGTTCTTTTCCTGCAATAGATTTCATTACAGTTCTAATTGATTTAGCAACTCTACCTTGTTTTCCAATTACTTTTCCCATATCACTTTCTGCAACCTTTACTTCGTACACAGTTTGTTTTTCTTCTGGTTTTTCAGTAATTGTAACGTCATTTTGTTTTTCTACAAGGCTTTTAATTAATGTTTCTAGAATTTCTTTCATTTAAAATTCCTCCTAGCCTTATGCTCTTTCTATTAATGCTTTTACAGATTCTGTTGGTTTTGCACCATTTTTTGTCCATGTAGCTAGTTTTTCTTTGTCTATAACTATTGTTGATGGATTTGTCATTGGGTCATATGAACCTATTTTTTCAATAATTTTTCCATCTCTTGGGCTTCTTGAATCAGCAACTACAATGTGATAGAATGGAGCTTTTTTAGCACCTGCTCTTTGTAATCTTATTTTTACCATAAAATTCACCTCCTGATAAGTAGAAGTTGGAAGTTAGAGTATTGAAGCAAGAAGTCTTTCTTTCCTCTTTTCTAATTTCTTTCTTCGAATTGTATATTTTTAAAATTAATAACTTTTTTATAGAAATCAGAAGCTGAACTTCTAATTTCTTATTTTTATTTGAATCTTTTTAAATCTTCTGGATTGATTCCTTTCATCATTTTCTTTAAGCTTTTTCCATCTTGCATTTTTTTCATCATTTTTTGTGTCATTTCAAAAGATTTCATAAATTGATTTATTTGTTGTACCGTTGTTCCACTGCCTTTTGCTATGCGAACCCTTCTGCTTGCATTAAGAAGTTTAGGATTTCTTTTTTCTTCTTTTGTCATAGAACAAATCATTGCTTCAATTCTTACAAATTCTTTGTCATCTACTTTTAAATCTTTAATGTTTGCCATTCCCGGTATCATCTTAAGTAGTGATGAAAATGAACCCATTTTCTTAACTTGTCTTAATTGTGTTAAGTAATCGTCTAAATCGAATTCTTTTTTTCTTAATTGTTTTTCAAATTTTTCAGCTTGTTCTAAATCAAATGATTCTTCAGCTTTTTCTATGATTGATAATACATCACCCATTCCTAATATTCTAGATGCCATTCTGTCTGGATGAAATACTTCAATATCACTTAATTTTTCGCCAGTTGCTGCAAATTTAATTGGTCTACCTGTTACTTTTTTAACAGATAATGCTGCACCACCACGAGTGTCACCATCTAGTTTTGTAAGTACTACACCATCTATTCCTAGATTTTCTTTAAAACTTTGTGCAATATTTACTGCATCTTGACCTATCATAGAGTCTACTACCAATAGTATTTCGTGTGGTTTTACACCTTGTTTTACATTTTTTAGTTCTTGCATTAGTTCTTCATCTATATGAAGTCTACCTGCAGTATCTAAAATAACTACATCATTCATTTTAGACATTGCTACACTCATTGCTTGTTTTGCAATATGTACTACATCTTTTGAGTTTTCGTTTGCATATACTGGTATATCCAATTGTCTTCCTACTACTTGTAATTGCTTTATAGCTGCTGGCCTATATATGTCACACGCTACAAGTAATGGCTTTTTACCTTGTTTTCTTAATAGATTAGCAAGTTTTCCTGCTGTTGTTGTTTTTCCTGAACCTTGAAGCCCAACCAACATTATTACTGTTGGAGGATTTGGAGTAAAATTAATTTTGCTTTCTTCTCCACCTAAAAGTTCTACTAATTCATCTTTAACAATTTTTATAACTTGTTGTCCTGGAGTTAATGATTTTAATACATCTTGGCCTAAAGCTTTTTCTTGAACTGATGCAATAAAGTCTTTAACTATCTTATAGTTAACATCAGCTTCTAACAAAGCAAGTTTTACCTCTCTTAACATTTCTTTTAAATCTGATTCAGTTATTCTTGCTTTTCCTCTCAACTTTCTTGTTATATCTTGAAGTTTTGAAGATAATCCTTCAAATGCCATATGTTTTTTCCTCCTTTAAACTAAACAAGTTAGTTCTTTTCTAACGTGATTTAATATTTTTTCAATTTTTTTGTCTGATGAAGCATCTTCTATTTTACTTAATTCTGATAGAACTTCTTGTAATAATTTTTCTTGTTTTATTGTCTTTTCCATAATTAAAAGCTTTTCTTCAAACTCGAAAAGTTTATTTTCCCCCTTTTTTATGTTGTCTAAAACAGCTTGTCTTGTTATATTATTGTTTTGTGCAATTTCTGTAAGAGATAAATCATTATTATAGTAGTCATTTAAGATTTCAAGCTGTTTTTCGGTTAATAATTTACCATAAATCTCGCATAACATACTTATTTTAATCTTTTTCTCCACAAAATCACCTCTTTACAAAAAATAATATTTTTGTCTATATTTTGTAATGCTAATATACTTTACACCATTTTGTTAATTTTGTCAAGTGTTTTTGCTTTACTTTTTTGAATATTTTGCATAAATTTTAGGGACGGGCTTAAAAATTTAAAAAGTGAAAATAACTTTTTATGGTTATTCTCACTTTTCAGTTTGTCTTTTCTTATTTTATTCTTTCATATGTTACATACTCATAATCAAAAGGATTAGCTTCATTTTTTATGCCTTGTTCTTTTTCAACAATTTGCCATTCATCTTTACTTATCTCTGGAAAATAAACATCTCCATCAAATTCTTCATTGATGTGTGTTATATACATTTTATTTGCATATGGCATTAATAGTTTATATATTGTTGCACCACCTATTACAAAATTTTCTTCTTTAGAATTAATATATTTATCTAACATAGAAATATCTTCCAATATCTCTACATTTTCATTTTCTACCTTCATTTCCATATCATTGCATAATATTACATGCTTTCTATTTGGTAATATTCTACCTAATGATTCAAAAGTTTTTCTTCCCATTATTATGGTATGACCTGTAGTTAAAGCTTTAAATCTCTTCAAATCTTCTGGCAAATGCCAAATCAATTTGTTATCTTTTCCTATTACATTATTTTTTGCTACTGCTACTATAATACTTAACATTTTATCCTCCTCCTCCGAACGTTAGGGACGGTCCTTTTCGTTCCGAAATCGGAACACTAGGGACACTCCTATTATTTTATTCTTTCTTTATAACATTTTTTAAAGGAATGTCCCCCATGTTCCGATTTCGGAACAAAAAGGACCGTCCCTTGTGTTAAATTGCAACTGGAATTTTACCAAGTTTTATATCTTGGTTATATTTATATCCTTCTATTTCAAAATCTTCTACTTTGAAATCATAGAAATTTTTAGTTGGATTTTTTATAACTAATTTTGGATGTACATCCATACTTTCTGCTTCTATTAATTTTTCTATTAGTGGAACATGTCTATCATATATATGACAATCTCCTATATTGTGTGTTAAAGTTCCTACTTCTAAACCTGCTACTTGTGCAAACATACAAAGAAGTGCTGCATATTGCATAGTATTCCATCCATTAGCTGCAAGCATATCTTGTGAACGTTGATTTAGTATTAGATGAAGTTTTCCACCTTTAACTAGCCATTGTGTTCCATATGCACATGGTTCTAGATTCATATCTTTTAAATCTTCATGATTGAATATATTTGTCATTATTCTTCTGCTTGCTGGATCATGATTTAGTAGATATAATACATAATCTACTTGGTCCATTTCTTTTATTCCTTCTTTTGTTTTAAATTGATATTTTTTAGCCATTTGATAGCCATAAGCTTTTCCTATTGAACCATCTTCGTCTGCCCATTGGTCCCAAATGTGTGAATTCAAATCATTTACATTATTAGATTTTTTTTGCCAAATCCATAAAATTTCATCTATTGCTCTTTTTACTGTTTGTGAATTATTTCTTAATGTTATCATAGGAAATTCTTTTCCTACATCATATACATTAGTTACTCCAACTAATGATATATAGTTTGCTTCTTCTCCATCTTCCCATCTAGTTCTAACTCCTGTTCCTTCAGATGAATATCCTTCTTTTATTATTTTTTTGCATGTTTCTATAAAGTGTTTATCTGCCTGTGTCATATTTAGTACCTCCATTACTTTTTTGCTTATATTATCATAAGCATATTTTTTTGTAAACGATTTTTATGGTTTTAATTGACATTTTTAATACTCTGATACACATTAGTTTTCAAACGCTCTTTACTATTCCCATTTTGGCACATATTCTTCTTCATGTTCTCCAAGTTCTTGCATATAACCATTTTTGAAATCTAACAAGTAAAAATAATTTTCTATTTCTTTATATTCTCTTTTTGTTAATTTTCTGTTTATCAATTCATCCTCTTTTGCCTTGTATGTAGGAAAATATTGTGCCATTACATCTATATAGATTTTCTCTGGAATGTTTTCTTTTATCCATTTTAAAACATTTTTGCTGTTTTGAATATGATTTGGAAGCACTAAATGTCTTATCATTACTCCTTTTTTTATCATTCCAGCTTCATCAAATATAGGCTCTCCTACTTGATTTATCATTTCTAATATTGCTTTACTTGCAATTTCGAAATAATTAGGTGCTTTTGAATATTTTACAGCTATTTCATTTGAGTAATATTTTAAATCTGGTAAATATACATCTATGTAGCCTTTTAAAGCTTTTATTGTTTCTATATTTTCATACCCATTTGAATTGTATATTATAGGAATATTTAATTCATTTTTTCTTGCAATCTTAATCGCTTCTATTATTTGGTATGCATACATAGTTGGTGTTACCAAGTTTATGTTATGAACTCCCGCTTCTTGTTGTTTTACCATAACACTCGCAAGTTCTTCTATTGTAATTTCATGACCTTTTCCTAACTGGCTTATTTCATAATTTTGGCAAAATTTACATGCCAAATTGCAATTAGAAAAAAATATCGTTCCAGAACCATTTGTGCCACTTATACATGGTTCTTCATACATATGTGTTGATACTAACGCAATTTTTATTTTGTCATTACATTTGCATCTTCCTATCTTTCCTTCTAACCTATTTACTTTGCATTTATGTGGGCATACCTTACATTTTATCAATTCTTCTAACATCTTTACCTCTTTTTTTAATATTTATATTTTCATTAATGACGCAAAAGGGACACTTGACGCCAAAAGAAACGTCCTAAATGCGTCACAAAGGTAATTTTAACATAATTTTTATATTTTTTGTAGCATTTTATAAATTTTGTGCTATAATTGTTAAAGTTTTAAGGAGTGATTTTAAATGGCATATTGTGAAAAAAAATTTGATTTAACTATTAGAGATATTAATTCTGATTTAGAACTTTCTAATAAAGGTATTTTATCTTTTTTTGAAGATATTGGTGGCTTTCAATCTAATGATGCTGGGCTTGGTATAAAAGATATTGAACAGACTCGACTAAGCTGGATCCTTTTACATTGGAAAGTTAAAGTTTTAAAAAATCTTAAGTATGATGGTAATCCTGTTAAAGTTAGAACTTGGTCTAGAGGAATTAAAAGAGCTTGTTGTATGCGTGATTTTGAGCTTTATGATAGTAATAATGAACTATGTGTTATTGCTACTTCCAAGTGGACTTTGGTTCATTTTGATAAAGGGTTGGTTCATATAACGGATGATTTAGTTCGTAAATATATTTATGATTCTAAATCTGTTTTTGGAGATAATTTTGAATTTAAAAAACTTCATGAGCCTGAAAGTTATTCTAGTATTTATGAATATACTGTTTCTAGGAGAGATATTGATATTAATAACCATATGCATAATTCTTATTACTTAGATTTGGCTTACGAAGCTCTTCCTGAAGAAATATATGAAAACAACAAATTTAACAATTTCGAAATTATGTATAAAACTTCTGCTTTGCTTGGTGAAAAATTAAAATGCTTCTATTCTTTTGTAGAGGGCGAACATTTTATTACCATAAAAAGTGAGGATGGAACGAAACTTCATGCTATCATCAAATTTTTCTAAATTTATGTATTAAGTAAAAGAGCATAAAAAAGTAGCATATATAAAAAATCAAATATTCGATATTTTATATATGCCTTTTTGTTTTTTCTAATTATTTTAGCTCTTTATTTAGTTTGTTCTCCTCCATGTACTTTCTTACATGTTTTACACCTTTTTGGTATTCTGGTGAATTTGTATCTATATAGCCCAAATAATATTCCAACATGTTTTCCATTAATGTACAATTTTTTATTTTATAGCCATTTTCCGCTCTTTCTAGTATTGTATAGTCTGGAACGCTTTTTTTTAATTGTTTTATAAATTCTTCGCTATTTTCTGTATTCGGAAATATTCGCGCTTTTCCTGACCTTTTATCATGTGCTGCTGGTCCATTCGCTCTTGACAATTCTTCTATGTACAAAGAACGAAGTTGCAATTCAAATGTATATTCTGGATGTTCTATATATGAAAATTTTATATGGTCTGCTATGTATCCATTTGCTTTATTTTTTCTTTTATATCCTTCATTTAAAATTTGAATGCCCATTTTTTGTAGTATTTCTGTATTTTTTAACAGATATTGAGCAAAATCTTTTTCTAATTCTATACAACACTTAGCATTGTATTTTTTTATTTCGTCCTCTGGAGCATTTTTTCTTTCTTCTATTATTTTCTGCAATTGTCCATTTTCTGTTTTTGCATCATCTGGCACATTTGCAATAACTATTTTAAAAGCTCTTAAATCCTTTGCTTTTAAATATTCCATTGGTCTATGCAATTTTTCTATTGATTTACTATTCTTTACTTCTTCTACACATTCCCAATGTAATAAATCTTTTTCCTCTTTATTTTCTCTTGCTGCCGCTTCTTGCCCAAAATTGTTTTCTATGTCATTTAATATTTTTTCATTTTTTAAGCTTTCACCATTTTCAAGCCTTATTTTACTTACCCTTAAGCATGCTGTTTTCATATTGTCACTTAATTGTTTTTTACTTATTAATTTTTCTACTTGTTCAAATGAATTTATTTCTCCATAAAATATATCTTCAATTTCTTTTTGTATTTCAGCCGTTTTTTCTTTATCTCCATTTGGTTCTATATGACTTATTACCAAATTACACAACCTTTTTTTGTCTTCTTTACTAATTCCTTCTATTGCATATAATTTACAAAGTCTTTCTATTTCTAATTTATCTATTTTTCCTTTCAAACTTTTATAAGATTTTTCTCTTCCCCTAGGTGGTTCTATTGAAACACCTTTGTATTTTCCAATAAATAAGTTGACTATTTGTAAAAAAGTTTTTTCTACCATTTTTCTATACTCTTCGTTTTGCTTTAGACCTATTTGTTGTTCATATGAGGCTTGTTCTGGTGACTTTGTTACCTTATAACGATTTTTTATTGTGTCTAACATTTGTTTTCACCTTCCTTTTTAGCTTATCTATTATATAATATTTATTCATAAAAGTCCAGACAAATTACTAAATTTATTTTACATTATGATTCATTTATGATAATGTCTTAATAAATCATTTAGGAAAATGTCTTAATTT